>SKZX01000416.1 GCA_007127175.1 Desulfobacterales bacterium | reverse complement strand
CTGTGGCCGCAAAGATGAGAACCATATCGGCGGCCTGGCGCTATTTCTGCCGGTGCTGATTGTCTTTTCCAAAGATCGGGCCCATGCCGGAAAAATCGCTCTGCAGCATCTGGGGTTCACCCACGGTGGTCCTGCCATGGCCCGCGGAGGGCGGCTGATTGCAGACATCCTCCTGGATGTGATGCATGGGGTTTCTTTAAAAGATGCCATTCTTTCCCGGGATATCTACAGCCAGCGACTGGAACCCCTTATGGATTATCCGGACATGGTGGTGGTGGGACGCCATTTTTCGCCGGCCTGCTACTTGCAGGAATCGATTCCAGCCGCGCTTTATTTGGCGATAAAATATGCAAACAATCCATCCGAGGCACTGATTGTCAACACCATGTGCGGGGGGGACAATGCCGGCAGAGGCGCTGTTCTGGGTTCCTTGCTGGGCGCTTTTCATGGCATGGCCGCCTGGCCGGAACAATGGGTTCAAGGTCTGGTTGACCCGCCGCCAATTCCGGTTCTTTAGATCATCACGTAATTGATCAGGATTCCTTAAGATTGCAATTCTATTGATGGGAATTTAATAGGCTGAAGCACAGCTTTGCCGGTTTTTCCGTCCACCGTCCGGAATAATTCCGAAGACCGCTGAACTTATTGACGCGCATGACACCATTTTTTGGAAGAGCCCCCTGCCCCTGATTTTAAAGCAATACTGGAGGGCATGTTCAGTGTGGAAGGCTGCCTGATGCCGAAGGGTCTGGAATACCCGGTTTTCAGTCAGCAGGTGTGCGAGCTTGAAAAACAGCGCCATGAATCAGATCCGAAGTCTATATATGAGCCTTACATTCCGCCCACAGGCGGTGAAAGGGCTACCTGGTCGCCGTCCTTAAGGACCGTGTCGAAGCTCGCCGTCTTGTTGTTGACAAAGATGATCTTGATATCTTTCCTGGGGAGCCCGAGCCGTTCAACGAGGGCATTGACTGTTTCTCCCTCAGCGATTTCGTTCTGAGCGCTTTCCCGAAAATCGCAGACATCTCCTTCGGCCAGGGTTGCAAAACACTTTAGATGAACTTTCATGGGGTTCTCCTTTCACAAATCTTTGATTCCAATGAATTTTTCCAGCCCATTACAAAACCCGTTCCCCGCGGAGCCCGGAGGACTGCTAAGCGCCAACTCGGCCGGTCCCATAGTCTCAGCATCCGAGACAGATGGAAATCCGTATATCCAAAACATAAAACACGCAGCTTAAATCTGCCAACATTCTTCCGCGCCTTTCGCCATATGGCAAGCACTTCTTGCCTGACAATGGAAGATGCTGAACGCCCGGAAATTTGAAGATTGAACCGTCCAATACGCGCCGGGCTGAAAATAGTATTTCGGAGGGGATAGCCGTAGTGCGCGCCTTGTAAAAAAAAGTATATTATAAATTCGATAAAAATATTTGACATTCTATCCTCCCGGAGCCCATATTATAATAGTGAAAAGCCAAACCAATTGTGAAATTGGGACGGAAAGTCACGGGTCTTAGTTGAGATAGCCGGACTGCCATTTACATGAATGGCTGTCCGGCTTTTTTTTAACGGTATGCATGTGACACCAATGGTCCAAAGAACGGAAAGTCGTCCCGAATTCAAGAAACAAAAAAGCAGCAGGATACAAATACTGTTTTTTCGGAGAAGACAATGTATGAGGGTAACAAATTGATGCCTTATGCCAAAATAAGAAAGAAAAACTGGGAGGTTTTAATCGAGGGATCTGACCTCTCTGCGAGCGCGGCCAAGGTGTTGCTGGAAAATTTCAACTCCTTGGGGGAGTTGATTGCCTGTGACCAGGCGGCGCTGCACAACTTAAAAAACTGCAACGGAAAAACCGTTTTTGAGATTAAAGCGTTTATGGAACATATAAAAGAAGGTTTTGTTGCAGATCCAGCAACAAGCCCTGGTTCCCAAAACTCACAGGAAACCACAGAATTGCAAAACTCATTTCCTTTAAGTGAAAACAAGTGGACCTTACCCCAGGACTTCATGGCGGACCAGGAAAAATATATGCAAAGCTTTGATGTCATGATCGGACTTATGCTGCAGCAATTCAGTCTTGTCACAAAACAAGATATTGGTCGATTGGCACAAAAAATCGAAAACCTGGAAAAAAAACTCTCACCGATCGCTAACGACGACAAAGACGCATCCCGGAACCCGCTGCCTTCCGGAAAGGGTTCCGCATCGGACAGGGTTATGGATGTTATTGCCGGCATTGCCACCGGGGCTGATTGTGCGGCTATAAAGAAAAATACGCAGTTCAATGACAAAAAGATACGAAACATCATCTACCGGCTCAACAAGCAGGGAAAAATCAAAAGAAAAAAGCGGGGCGTTTACATTCCCCTTTCTAATGGTCCTATATAACCGACATCTCGGTGGCATCCGGACATACACCCTTGCTGTTTCGATGTAAGTTTGAACTCACATACCGGCTCTTTTAAGGGATAGAATACAACGCCTAAGGCTTTCTCATGCCGGAAACCGGTTTTATGGCTGATTTTAAAGACGCATGGGCCGGAACCCTCTGAATCATAATTATACCATCCCATGCTTTCCAAAACCGGACCACAAAGAATATGCGTTATCTGGCCATTGGCGAAACCCATTGCTGCTGCCTGGCCGGGCTGAATACTCCCGTTGGGCCTCAGAGGGCAGCGCACACCTGTCCGTTTCCTCGAAGGCATTTAATTGATCAATACAATTCTGCACCATATTCCAGGACACATTTTCAACCGGACAATCAGCGCCGCAATCGAAAAAAAGACGAATTTTTCCCCACCGACTATCCAAGGTATCGCCTGATATTTGAATTGATGGCCGAAGGAGGCATGTGTATCGGGGAGGTTCTCAAACTCAGGATGATAAATGTCTATGGCTCTGAATTGTTCCTGGTCAGCCCCAGGAGCGGCCGTCAAAATGAAGGCGTTTCATCCCCAAAAAGGTGGCCGGCCGGTTCAGGAAATATATCCGATTCAGAAGCAGTGCCCCGGGGGAACGAATTTTTCACATCGAATGCACCGGGGCCATGCAGTGATTATAGTAAAATAGACAGATTGTTTGTTACTGACAGGTCAAATCATGCGGGTTGACACAAATGGAAATCAGTGTTAAATGATAATTATTATTTTTTAGAAAAGGTTTTTGCATTGGCAGACCCAAAAAAGAGATTTGAAATTATCATCCGGAAATTACGGAATCACGGCCACAAGATTACGCCCCAGCGAATGGCCATTGCGTCTGTTCTTGCCAAAAGCGAAGACCATCCCAGTGTTGAAACCATTTTTGACCATCTTAAAAACGATTTCCCCACGATGAGTCTTGCTACTGTGTACAGAAACATTTTATTGATCAAGTCCATCGGTGAAGTGCTTGAACTGGGATTTCCGGATGGGAGCAACCGATATGACGGCAACAAGCCTCACCACCACCCACACGTCATCTGTGTCAAGTGCAGAAAAATCGTCGACCCGGATTTAACCAGCATGGATGTCATGGCAAAGGAGGTCGCCAGGGAAACGAAATTCAAAATACTGAATCATCGCCTGGATTTTTTCGGAATATGCAGCGATTGCATGACCGAGGAAGCCTGATATTATTTTTCTTTCTTTACGGATATAAATTTCACTTAATATTTTATTTCTGCATTCAAGCTGACCGGCTTTTTACAGGCAATGCAATGGACGGGGCACCCAAGCACGCGCTTCATGGCAGCACGGTACATAACCACTAACACTTAAAGCACTTAAAGGAGGATTATTTATGAATGAACATAGCAAATGCCCGGTGACGGGCGCAACCAAAAAACCCATTGCCGGCGGCGGCACCTCAAATCGGGAGTGGTGGCCGAACCAGGTCAACCTCAGGATTCTTCACCAGCACTCGAACTTGAGCAACCCCATGGGCAAGTCGTTCAACTACGCCGAGGAATTCAAAAAACTCGACCTGCAGGCCGTGAAAAAGGACCTTTACGCGCTGATGACCGACTCCCAGAACTGGTGGCCGGCCGATTATGGCCACTACGGGGGGCTATTCATCCGAATGGCCTGGCACAGCGCCGGCACCTATCGCATGGGCGACGGCCGCGGCGGCGCAGGTTCCGGCTCCCAGCGCCTGGCGCCCCTCAACAGCTGGCCCGACAACGTCAACCTTGACAAGGCGCGCCGTCTGCTCTGGCCGATCAAGCAGAAATACGGCAGTAAAATCTCCTGGGCTGACCTGATGATCCTGGCCGGCAACTGCGCTCTGGAGTCGATGGGCTTCAAGACCTTCGGGTTCGCCGGCGGTCGTGTAGACGTCTGGGAGCCCGAAGAGGACATCTACTGGGGCAGCGAGGATAAATGGCTCGGCGACAACCGCTATTCGGGCGACCGCGATCTTGAAAACCCGCTCGCGGCCGTCCAGATGGGCCTGATCTATGTCAATCCCGAAGGGCCAAATGGCAACCCCGATCCGGTCGCATCCGGCCGGGACGTTCGGGAAACTTTTGCTCGAATGGCAATGAACGACGAAGAGACCGTCGCGCTCGTCGCCGGCGGGCACACGTTCGGAAAATGCCACGGCGCCGGTCCCGCGACTCACGTGGGCCCCGAGCCCGAAGCCGCAGGCCTCGAAGAGCAGGGTCTCGGCTGGAAGAGCAGCTTCAAAAGCGGCAAGGGCGGCGACACGATCAGCAGCGGCATCGAGGGCGCCTGGAAGCCGAATCCGACCCAATGGGATATGGGCTACCTCAAGGTGCTGTTCAAGTACGAGTGGGAACTCATCAAGAGCCCGGCCGGAGCGAATCAGTGGCTGGCCAAGGACGTGGAAGACGAGGACATGGTGGTCGACGCGCACGACCCGTCGAAGAAGCACCGGCCGATGATGACCACGGCAGACCTCTCGCTTCGCTACGATCCGGCCTACGAGCCGATCGCACGGCGCTACCTGGCCAATCCCGAGGAATTCGCCGACGCCTTCTCCCGGGCCTGGTTCAAACTGACACACCGCGATATGGGTCCCCGCTCGCGCTATCTTGGTCCGGAGGTTCCGGCGGAGGCGCTCATCTGGCAGGATCCCATCCCCGCCGTCGATCATAAACTGGTTGACGATCGGGATATCGCCGCTCTCAAGGCCGAGATTCTGGGTTCCGGCCTGTCCGTGTCCGATCTGGTTTCGACTGCCTGGGCGTCGGCGGCCACCTTCCGCGGTTCCGATATGCGCGGCGGCGCCAACGGTGCCCGCATTCGTCTTGCGCCGCAGAAGGATTGGGAAGTCAACGAGCCCGACCGCCTGGCGAAGGTGCTCAAGGCCCTGGACGGTATCCAAAATGCATTCAACGAATCGCAGTCCGGCGGAAAGAGGATTTCTCTGGCAGACCTGATCGTTCTGGGCGGCTGCGCGGGTATCGAGCAGGCGGCCAGGAATGCCGCTCACGATGTGACGGTTCCATTCACCCCCGGGCGTATGGACGCCTCGCAGGACCAGACCGATGTGGACTCCTTTAGCGTACTCGAACCCAAGGCTGACGGGTTCCGCAACTATCAGAAGGCCAGGTACGCCGTATCGGGCGGTGAAATGCTGGTGGACAAGGCGCAGCTTCTGACACTGACAGCGCCGGAGATGACCGTTCTTGTCGGCGGACTTCGCGTACTGGGTGCGAACTTCGGCGGGTCCGGGCACGGTGTCTTGACAAAGCACCCGGAGTCCCTGACCAACGATTTCTTTGTCAACCTGCTCGACATGGGCACGGAGTGGAAGGCGACTTCGGAAGACGAAGACATCTTCGAGGGCCGTGACCGCAACACGGGCGAGATCAAGTGGACTGCAACCAGTGTCGACCTGATCTTCGGTTCGAACTCCCAACTCCGGGCCGTTGCCGAAGTTTACGGTTGTGCAGACGCACGGGACAAGTTCCTGGGCGATTTTGTTGCAACCTGGAACAAAGTCATGAATCTCGACCGGTTCGACCTGTCTTGATCGCAGCCTGAACCGCATCAAGGGATTCTGACGGAGTATTCAAGAAAATGGTAGGCCAGCAGCCGGTTCAGTGGCGGAGGTACGCCGTCCGCTGAACCGGTTCATCCGGTATTGGTAAACCGGCAGAAAAATTCTGAAAATATTGATAAAACGGTTTAAATCGGCAAAAAATTTTATACAGGAGTGGAAATGATGGGAAATTTCAGGAAAACTTTTTTATTGAGCTGTTTGCTTGTTGTTATGGTGCTGTCAATGTCGTCGGGATGCGCCCATATCGGACTTGGGCCAAAGCCTGATAGCGAAGCACAGGTTTTGCTCGATTTTTTTGAAAATGAACGTGATTATCTGCATACAGGCGGTTCCTTTATTATAACCGCCCAAGCCTTAAGAGTAGAGATATTGACCCGCCCGGACAAAATTTATATGATTGATACGCGTTCGCCGGAAGATTTCTCCACAGGTCATATTGAAGGCGCCGTACATGTTGACCCTCATAACCTTTACAACCACGTCAAAAGCATTGATGCAGATGCATACGAAAACATCGTTTTAATCAGTTGCGACGGCCAGTCCACAGCCTATCTGACCTCCCTTCTCAGGGCAGCCGGTTATGGCAACGTAAAATCTCTTAAATGGGGCATGAGCTCGTGGGCCTACGTTTTTGCAGAGGGTGCATGGCTGACAAGGCTTAGCAGCCAGCGCGTCTCAGAGTTTGTACACACCGAATCACCGCCTAAAAATAAACCGGGTCCACTGCCGCGTATCAATACTGGAAAAACAGACCCGGAAGAAATTTTAGCGGCTCGCCTCGAAAAGCTTTTTGCTGAAGGCCATGAACGGATAATGGTTAACCATGGCAAAGTGTTTCATAATTTATATACAAACGGCGAATTTTATGTCGTGAACTACTGGTCTCCTGAACTCTACAGGGAACAGGGGCACATTCCCGGAGCAATTAACTATCCGCCTGCAACGCAGCCCTTTAAGCGTCAAAACGATCTTTTGACCCTCTCCCCGGATGCACCAAATGTTTTTTACTGCTTTACCGGGCAGACCAGTGCATACATCTCAGGATATCTGCGTATATTGGGATATGACGCCCGCAGCCTGGAATTCGGCGCCAATTCAATGATTTTTGACAGAATGAAGCAGAATAACGTACCGAATACATTTTTGCAGGACACCGAGATCCTGAATTACAACTACGTTTCCGGAGGGCAGTAAATCATTTGTCCTTGATAGGGGCGGGATAGCAAAAAGGCAACAAGCTATGATGTTTCATGCCATCTGAGGCGTTTCGGGCATTGTTCCCTTTTTGCATACACACCATTGAATAATAATGTATAATCCGGTCTTCGTGCTCAAACTTTCACCGCATAGCGAATGAACGTTGAAACGGTGCGAAGTGCATTGCCTTGTAAAACACTTTTAATGTTAAAAAACGATGTTTAAAACCACCTCGTTTTCATGTATAAAAGAGATTCGAAACCGATTTAAAGCAGGCTCTGTCCGTTCTTTGCCACTGTCATATCGCCAAGCGATCCGGGGCTTGGTAAAAGATCTGCTGCAACCCCGATTCTGGAGGTTTTTTTATGAAAAAGGTTTTACTGCTCTGCATCTGTGCATCCGGTTTTCTTTTTTTGGTGATGATACATTCAGGTTGTGTGGATAAACGACCAGTCCAACCGGACAGGGCAATAAATGGAATCGCTTCCTGCCTGGAGTGCCACACCAATTACAAGGCATTGCAGGAACTGGCCGACCCGGATACCGACCCACCCGCAGAAGGGTGCGGAGGGGCGGCACCTTTTATCGAGCCGTTTGACCGTGTTTTCATGGGCGGCCCCGGTTTTGCGCGGTTTCAGAACTCAGTCCACGGACAGATTGGTTGTACGGCCTGTCATGGGGGCATAGACAACACGGGCGACAAGGCCAAAGCGCATTCCGGCGATTTCGTCCGTTCACCATCGACTGACCCCAGAAGGGCCTGCGGCGACTGCCACTATGATATTGTTGAAAATTTCGAAGGAAGTATACACCAGAAAGGTTGGGGGCAGAAAAACAGTGTTGCCTTGAGGCTGGGATACGATTCATATGACCAACTGCCGGATGCGGTCCACGAAGGGTATGAGCAGAACTGCGCCACGTGCCATGCGGATTGCGGTTCGTGCCATGTCACCCGGCCGAGTGCCGGCGGTGGGGGGCTTTACAAAGGGCACGATTTCCAGCGAACCCCTGACATGCGCGACAACTGCGTGGCCTGCCATTCCAGCAGGGGAGGACACGCCTATTTCGGTCTTGGTGCGGGCACGAACCCGGATGTGCACTTGACCCGTGCCGGTTTCACTTGCAAGGATTGCCACACCCAGAAAAATGTTCACGGTGACGGCAATATCTACGCCAACCGCTATGAATCGGCCCTGAACCCCGCATGCAGCGACTGCCACATGGATTATGACGACGGAAACGCTTACCATGAAGCCCACAAGGGAGATTTCAACTGCCATATCTGCCATGCCCAGGATTACAACAATTGCGGCAGCTGTCACATCGGCGGCGAGGGCGCCCGGGTTCCCTCCCACCTGAGCTACAAAATCGGCATGAACCCGATTCCTGAAAACCGGCCCTACCGGATGGCCCTTCTGCGCAGAACCCCGGCCGCACCGGATTCATGGTCCGTTTACGGGGTTCCTGAGGCCGAAAACTTCAATGCAAAAACCACGTTCAATTACACAACGCCACACAATATACAGAAATGGACAACGCGTACGCGGGTGAACCAGGGGGATACCTGTTACGCCAACTGCCATGTACGCCCCGATGAGCCTGAAAACCACAATCGCGAACTCTACCTCTTCAAAAGCGACCTGGAAAAAGAATGGGAGAAATCTGCGAACAAGGATATCGTGGTAGACGGCAGGCTGCCGAAAGGCTGGGAATAAAAGATAAAAAGACAATAAAGGAGTAAGTGATGAGGCGGAATTATACAAAAAGACTGTTTTTGTGGATTGCTTTCACGGCAGCAATGCTGATTGCCCTCGCGCCCGGATGCGCACACATTGGCCGCCAACCGGAGCCTGTGAATGAAACGCAAATATTGCTCGATTTTTTTGAAACCGAACGGGATTACCTTCACACCGGCGGATCGTTTATCATTACCGCCCAGGACTTGAGAGTCAATCTGCTCACCAGAAAGGAACAGCAGTACCTGATCGATGTTCGTTCACCGGAAGCCTTTGCAAAGGGACATATCGAGGGATCCATCCACGTGGACATTCATGATGTCTACAACCACGTCAAAAGCATCGATTCAGAGGCTTACGAAAATATCGTTCTCATCTGTTTTGCGGGACAGGCTACCGGTTACCTGACAAGTCTGCTCCGTGCTGCCGGTTACGCCAATACTGTTTCCCTTAAATATGGAATCAGTTCATGGAACCATGTTTTTGCGGAGGATTCATGGCTGAAAAATATCAGCAGCGCGCGCATGGCCGAATTTGTCCATACGGAATCGCCGCCCAAAAACGAACCCGGACCACTTCCGCGCCTTAACACCGGGAAAACAGAACCTCTGGAAATTCTCGAGGCTCGGCTCGAAAGACTTTTTGCGGAGGGCTTTGGGCCGATCATGGTTGGGCACTGCTGCCTCTTTCACGATTTTTACGCCAATGGCGGGTATTACATCATCAACTACTGGGCGCCTGATCTGTACAGAAAACAAGGCCATGTCCCGGGGGCAGTCAATTATCCGCCCGCCACGCAGCCATTTAGGAGCGAAAACGACCTGCTGACGCTTTCTACGGAAATTCCCAATGTGCTTTACTGTTTTACGGGCCAGACCAGCGCCTACGTTGCCGGATACTTGAAAATTCTGGGATACGACGCCCGTTCACTGCTTTTTGGCGCAAATGCGATGATTTATGACCGTATGCGCCAGAACAATGTACCCAACACATTTCTGCCGGATAAAGAAATCATGAATTATGATTACATTTCCGGAAGATAGCAAAGAAACCACCCCTGAAAACAGGGCACTGCAATAAGCCGGCAGGGCATGATCTGTCATGTCCTGCCGGGTTTTTTCCCACCATGGTTTAAAATGCCCTTGACGCACCGCTCTCCTGCACATAAGAACGGCCCTCTTCCCG
>SKZX01000165.1 GCA_007127175.1 Desulfobacterales bacterium | reverse complement strand
GATCCACCAGCTGCGGCTCTGCGAACATGCCGCCGAGTCGATGCCGGTGCTTGGCAAAGCGTTTATTAATGAGTTGTCAATGGAGCTCTCAAAGGCAATGGGGCCCATTGCAGATGTTGTGATCGAGGATGAAATTGCCGATATGGGGGAGAGCCGGGAGCGCTTTCCTGCGCATCGGGCCGCGGAGCTTGTGGATGTTCTGGCAAGACAGATTTTAAGAGAAGAACGGAAGGTGGCATTCCAGCAATCCATGGTTAAAAAATTGAGGGAAATCCAGACATAGGCATGTGCATGGCACAGGTGTATATGCGCACAGAATTTTCAAGGTGAAGCCAACCTTTTAGCAAGGAGGAGTGACTGATGAGTGTGATTTGCGAGGAATGCGGAAAAATTTATCATATTGATCCCAAAAAAATCGACAAGTACAAGGGGAAAAATGTCAAGGTCCGTTGCAGCGAATGCAACCACGTGACAACCTTGTCGACACTTGTTGATACGACCGGCGCACCTGCCCAGGCCTGGCCCGGGGACAAGATGATCGAAAAACAGCAGCGGGAAACGTATCCGGCCGAGCCTGAAGAAGCCCGTCCGGAAGCCGCACCTGAAGCGCCCGCAATGGAAGCGCCGTCAAGGAAGATTACCGGGTCGGGGCGCAGGCAGGGGGTGATCGGTCTCAGGGGAAAAATGTTTCTGCTGTTTTTCCTGGTACCCATTCTTCTTATGGCCGCATCCGGTGCTTTTTCCCAATGGCAGATCAACCTGCTTGTCGACGAAATTACCGGTGAGAGCACGGAACTGCTGACAGACGCGGGTGCGGAAATGCTTTTGGAAAAAGCAAGGGATATCGCGTTTCAGGCGGAGCTTTTCCTGAGGGCCAACCCCGACCTGGACCGTGATGATTTCGCGTATGACCCGGAGTTCAGCCAGATTGCGGTTCAGCAGATTGGGGAAACAGGTTATAGCGTTATTTTGCAGTATCCGGAACCGGGCAGGGACTGGACCATATGGGCGCATCCGAACCCGCATATCATCGGTATTGAAGATCTGGACGCGCTGCGAGGGGCCCTCGGCCCGCATTTCGAAGCTTTTTGGGCCCTGCCTCAGGCAGCAGAGGGGGGTGAGACGGAGGTAACCGGCAGGTACATGTGGCTGGACCCGGACGGCGTGATACGGGAAAAATACATGGCGATTGCCCCTATCCGTCTCGAAGGAAAGCCCTTCTTGCTCATGACCACTTCTAATATAGAGGAGTTTGAAAAAAGAACCGATGACCTCAGAAGCGCTGCGGAGTTTATGGCAGCCCAGACGCTTTTCGTGAACCTGGGTATTTTCCTGGCGGCCATTGTTCTGATCGGCCTTTGCATTATTGTTTACGGTTACCGGTTGACACGGAAAATTCAGTATCTCACGGACGTTGCCGACCGGATCAGCGTAGGTGACATGGAAGCGGAGATCGATATACGGTCGAACGACGAAATCGGCAGCCTTGGGGATGCGATTTCCAGGATGCAGGACAGCCTGAGATTCTCCATTGAAAGGCTGAGGCGACGCCGCCGGTAATATAAGGGTAATGAAAGTGAAAAACCGCATGCAGAGCAAGCAATGCCGGTCAATGCCGCGCCGCATTGCTTGTTCTGTATTGGAGACGGGCCAAATACGTTTTGTTGAGGAAAAGCCAAAATGATCATTATACCAAGAGAAAAGCCCGCGATCAAAAACATGAACAGTTATTACCTGAACATGCAGAAGCTGATCGAACACTATCAGGGAGAGCTTGGGGCCGGTGTCGTATTTTTCAAGGCACCTTCAATGGAATGCGCCCTTTTTTTTGACGAGTACCAGGTCGTCAGCGGCTGCTGCGAGGAAAAGGGCAAAAAGACGATCGGCAAGACGGCTATTGAGCGTATCGTAAAACTTTCTTCGCTCAGGAATTTTTCCGTATCCGTGTATTATGTCCGTCCCGATCGTCTCTTCTTCTGGGCCAACCTTCCGAATTCAAAAATCATATACAACAACCTGACCACAGAGTTTACAGACCTCGACAGGTTGATCCGGAAATTGGAAGGGGAAAAACTCACCGGTTATATTGATGTTCAGCTGAAAGGCGACTTCAAGGGGGGGATTCTGTTTTTTTTCAATGGCGAGGTGATCGGTGGATTGTCGGCGAAAGATCAGGGCAACATTGATCGATCCTCGACTTTCAAGGATGATTTGATCACACATTCAAGGGAGCATGGCGGGAAATTCAATGTTTCGCAGATATTCATGGATGAAAAGATAAACGGGAGCGCTTCCCCTGCTGTTGCCTTTCATTCAAAAAGCAAAAAAAGTGGTTCGCCTGAGAAGGCAGCGGTGAAAGCAGCAAAGGACCTCAAGACGCCGCCTGCCAAAACCGCAAAACCCGGCGTCGACGAGGCAAAGGTTCTTTCCATGCTGGGGGACCTGCTGGGCACAATGGAACAGCTGGTAAAGAGCAATCGGAAGATCCGTCATGATTTTGAGACCCTGCTGAACCAGATGTTCGTTGAAAAAGTGGACCAATACGACTTTTTGGACCCGTTTGCGGCTGAGTTCCGGTATTCGGCCGGAAAGGTTGAATATACCGGTGAAGCGGGCCTTGCGG
>SKZX01000229.1 GCA_007127175.1 Desulfobacterales bacterium | reverse complement strand
GCTTCCGGGTCCCACTGGGGGGCGCCCCACGGGCAGGAACGGATGCAGGCTTTGCATCCCACGCACAGCTCGTGGTCGATGAACACGATGCCGTCGGCGGGCCGCTTCTGCATGGCCCCGGTGGGGCAGGAGGCCACGCACCAGGGGTTTTCGCAGTGAAAGCAGGACATGAATACATAGGTCGCCTTGACCGTGTTGCCGACGAACTTCGGTCCCACCGGCACCACCTGGCACAACCGCGGCCCAACGGGCAGGTTCTTGGCGGTTTTGCACTGGATTTCGCAGGCGTGGCAGCTGATGCAGTTTTTCGTATCCTGGAACAGGTAATATTTGCTCATGTTTCAAACCTTTTATGTATGTATTGTCAAAAAGCGGCCGAATGTCAACAGGGCATCCGTCTGCTTTATCTCTTGTTTCGGGTCTCCGGAGCCCGGAGTTTCACCGGTTGCGGTTGCAATTGCCTACCGGTGGGCGTCCAGAAGGGACATGCCCTTGGTTTTTCGCCGGCGTTTTTCGACCTTTACGAATGTTTCGTGGAGCCCCGGGCTGCCGCCGGCCGGGTCGGTGACATTTTCAATGAGGTCCGCATCCGAAACCCCCCGGTTGTACGAGCGGCCCGCCCGGACCACCCGGTGGCCGAAGCCGTGGACGAGGAATGCCGCATCCCGGTGAATCAGGTCGCTCACATAAGCGTTGAGCTCCCCTTCCCCCCAGGCGGAATGGACGCGCACCCGGTCCCCGTCGGCGATATCCAGGGCCGCCGCCCGCTCCTTGTGAATCCACAGGACGTTTTCCGGGAAGATTTCGCTCAGGTAAAGGTTGTTCTGGGTGGATACGTGGGTGTGGGTGGCCACGCGCCCCGTGATCAGGCGGAAGGCGTCCTTGTCAGTTGGCTCCGGAACCGGCTCATATTCCGGAAAGGACGGGAATCCCGCGTCTTCCAGGAGGCTGGAGCGGAATTCGATTTTCCCGGAGGGTGTTTTGATCTTGAGCCCGTTTTCACGGTCCCAGCGGATGGGATTTTTACTGTAGCTTACAAAACCTTTTTCCGCGAAATCCGAGCGCATAAAACCGGTTCCCTCCAGCTGCCAGTCCACCAGTTCCTCAACAGAATCGTAGGGGAAGTATTCGCCGATGCCCAGTCGGTCGGCCAGCTTTTTCAGTATCATGGGCGCTTCCAGGGTGTCATAGCGCGGGGGGACGGCCTTTTGACGCAGGTATAGCTGTGGTTTCATGCCGTTGGCCGCCTGCACGCAGTCGGTTCGCTCCAGGTACACGGACTCCGGCAGGATCACGTCGGACATGCCGGCGATCTCGCTGAAATTGATGTCGATGGACACGATCAGGTCCAGTTTTTCAAGCGCTTTCCGGGTCGTGTTGGCCTCAGGCATGGATGCGATGGGGTCGAAGCGGTTGGCAATGAGCGCCCGGACAGGATAGGGGTCGGCGTTCAGAATGGCATATGGCAGTCGCTGGGGGATGCCGTGGGCCGGGTCCGCCAGGGGATATGCGGCAAGGCCGCACCCGTCGAAACGGGCGGCTTCGGGTTTGGGCAAGGCTTGGTCGGTTAGCTTGCGGATGCCGTTTTTACCGGCTTCCCCCGGCCCTTTTTTGAAAAAGAGCCCGCCGGGCGCCTCCAGGTTGCCCATGAGGCTGTTCAGGATCAGGATGGACCGGCGCAGGTAAATCTCGTTTTTGTGGTGGGCCGCCCGGTAGCCATGGTGAAACAGGACGTTGGGCCGGTTCTTTCCCGCTTCCCGGGCCAGGGCCTTGATCCGGCCGGCGGCAATGCCGGTTTCCCCCTCGGCCCATTCGGGGGTGTACCCGGCCGTGAACTTTTGGAGTTCCTCGAACCCTGTGACCCAGCGGTTAACAAAATCCCGGTCATAGAGGTTTTCCCCGATAATGACATGGATCAGGGCATAGTTGAGGGCAAGGTCGGTGCCGGGGCGGATCATCCAGTAGTCGTGCGCCTTGGTGGCGGTAACGCTGACGCGCGGGTCGATATAGGTGAGCTTTGCCCCGCCTTCGATGGCGGACAGCAGTGCGCGAACCGGTTTCACCTCGATGGCTTCAAGGATGTTCCGGCCATAAAGAATGATGTGCTTTGCCCCCTTGATATCGGCGCCCATCTGGGCGTCCGTATACCCGAACATAGACCGGAAAGCCGTGTTGGCCGAACCCTTGCACAGGGCGTCATGGGTAAAGTGGTTGGGGGAACCCAGGGCTTTCATGAAGGTTTTGCTCACATGGGTCCCCAGGTTGGTGCGCTCTCCGAAAACGATGCTCTGGGGGCCGTCGCTGTTTCGTATGGCATTGATCTTTTCAGCGACGTAGTGGAGCGCCTCGTCCCAGGATGCCTTGCGCCATTTCCCGGAGCCCCGCTCCCCTTCCCGGATCAGCGGGGTCTGGACCCGCTGGGTGTCGTTGAGCAGGGCAATGCCCGCCGCCCCCCTCGGGCACAGGGCCTTTCCCAGACCGTCCACGTTGTCGTTTCCCTCAATCCACTGAACCTGGCCGTTTTTTACCAGGACCCGGATCGGGCACCGGATCGAACACATGAAACAGAGACTGTATACCGAGGTGTCTTCCATGAATAATATTACCTGTCTTGTCTGAAGGGTTATAAGTTGATGTCTGCCTGGCGTTTCGAACGAAAATATGGGTTTTCAAAATAGCAAGCAAAATGCATACCATACGGCATAATTGCTGCTTCCGGCTGCAATCCTTTAATACGGGTTGCCTGGTTCAGCTATCCGGTTTTTATTCTTTGGACTCAGGGGCGGGCGTTTCAGGGTTGCCGCAACCCCTGCCTGCAAATTGCCGGTATGACCTTTTCACAAAAGCCAACAGTTTCCAGAATGGTGCATGAAAAGGTATAGACCGTTATTTGTGCAATAAAAAATTTGCATTGATATAAAAAATATGCAACATTATAACAATTTAAAATATTAAGAATTACTGATAAACGCAAGGAAAAGTTGATGTATTTTTATTGCGGCTTTCCCTGCTGCCGTATGGATTGGGACCGGGTGTTTCTACTGTATTTTTTTTATCGTGCCAGTGGGTTTGTGCGTTAACAGGGGCCCTGTTGCGTGCCTGCGACTGCCGGGCGCATGCCGCAGGCCGCCTTATCCCTGCCCTGAGGGCGCCTGTCAACGGATGTGGCATGACAGTTGCAAACTCTTTTTCCGTTTATTGTTATGAAACCGGCCCGGCGATGGGCCGGCCTGTTTCATTTGCCGGGCGTATCGCAAATTCGAATGAAAACGAAAACGGAAGATAAAAAGGAGGAACTGTATGTACAGAAAAATCTTTCTGGCCTGTCTTGCAGCGATGGCATTGTTTCTGGCCCTGCAAGGCACGGTGATGGCGGATACCCCAGAAGCTGTAAGGGCGCCGCATGCCCTGGAGGAAGCCATACAGGCGGCTCATAATCAGGGTTTACTGAACACAGACGATCCGCCCGGGTACCTTGGGATTCCCGGGGGACCGCAGATCAATCTGGTACTCGCTTTTTTCTGGGCATGCCTTGTTGGCTGGGTGTTTTCCACCGTGGGCGCTTTTGGTGGAATCATGGCCGGCATCGGCCATATCACCATTTACGGCCTGGGTGAGTACGCGTCCAAATTCAAGGGAGAGTCAGCCGACCTGAACAAAGCGGTAACCGACACCATACGGGTGGCCAACCAGTTCCTCGTGGGCTTTTCCGCCCTGGTATCCACGATCAACTACTGGAAACTCGGCCGCCTGGTCCTTCCGGTGGGCATTGCTTTGGCTGCGGGCTCCATCCTGGGCAGCTACCTCATTCCGACGCTCACCGCAGGCCGCATCAATTTTTCCCAGTACGTCGGATTCTTCGGTGTTTTCGTGCTTGTCCTGGGCTGCTACATGCTTTACCAGACCACGCCCCGGGGGCAGAAGAGCAAAAAGAAGGCCAAGGCCGCAGCCGAAGCCTTTGAAACGACCATGAAGCGCAAGCGGGCCGGTGAAGCCGTTGATACCAGCGAACTGGGCGTCAAGGTCACGTCCCTGACCGCTAAAAAAATGAGTTTCACCTTTTACGGGGTCGAATTCTCCTTCAACCCGCTTTTTCCGGTCCTGGGCGGCTTCGTTATTGCCGCCATTGCGGCCTTTCTGGGTGTGGGCGGCGGGTTCATGCTGGTGCCATTTATCACGGCGGTGGCCGGCCTGCCCATGTACCTGGCTGCCGGAACCTCGGCTTTGGCCGTCCTGGTGGGCATGATCACCTCCATATTGAGCTACCTGGCCGCCGGCGTACTGGTGCACTGGCCCTTGATCGGAACCCAGCTGGTGGGGATTTTTATCGGTTCCATGGTGGGACCGCGCACCTCCCAGTATATCCCGGACAAAGTGTTGACCCGGATTTTTATTGTCCTGGCGTTTTACGTGGGCTTGAACTTCATGGCCCGGGGCTTTCTGGGCAAGGATATCATCCGGCTCATCACCGGCGGCTGATCGCTGCAGCAGCCGGAAAGCGGGTGAGGTTGTGCTGCAACTGATTCCTGAACACCGTCCATGGGGGCGCTAAGCGGACGCTCCTCCGGGGGACGCCTTCATGGACGGTTCGGGAGGGTGAAGGCATTGTGACAATGCCAGCTGAAAATGGAAACGGATATGACCTGGTGGGATCAAACATACATGCTGCTGGACCTGGTGCTGATCATGCCGTACCGCTTTTTCGGCAACCCGGTGGCCGGCTTTTTCTTCGGCACCTTCGTCCTGTGCATCGGTTGTGTTCTTTTGGGGGAGGCGACTTTCCGGCTGGCATCCCGGGTCAACCGGGTGCACATCCGGAAGCTGCGCCGCGGCATGACAAGGATGCACAACCTGTCGGTCAGGGCACTTCTGCTCAAGGACAAGGAAAATTACCGGGCCTGCAATACGGAGGCCAACGAGGCGTTCGGAAAATACTTTTTCAACATGCTGACCCTTGGCGCGGCCGCGCTATGGCCTATCCCCTTTGCCCTGGCCTGGATGGGCCGCCGGTTCGGCCATATCGAATTCGACGTGCTGTTTACGCTGCCTTTTTTGGGAAAGAGCGTGACCTTTACAGCGGTCATGATTCCCATGTATATTTTATGCCGGATACTCTGGGCAAAGCTGAAAGCGGCGTTTTCCCCGGTTCAAGGTTCACCCGCGCCGGATGCCGGTGACCTGGACGGCGAGGAAATGATCAGCCTGCAGGAGATCCATCAGCACGGGGGACTGCCCGAGCGGTTCCGGAGCAACAGTCAGCCCTGAGCACAAAACGGCGTCTATCCATGGCAAAGCGGTTTAACCCATACGGTGATCAAGTAAAAACCCGGAAGAGATGCGCATGGGACCCTGTTGTAAGGCTTGGCCGGGTGCTTTTACGGGGCATCGTGGCCGCAGCGGCAATTCTTTTGGCAACCGCCCACCCGGCCCTGGCCGCCCAGATACCCGGCGACCCGACGGGCGTGGCCCTGCATTTCTGCAGCCACCTGTTTTTTATGTTTTCCATGGTGGCCCTGATTTACGGGCTGAAACGCCATAAGGTGATCGCAGAACCCGGGTGGCGGCAGATCGGGTACGCTGCGTTTTTTTTCGTATTGTGGAGCGCCGGGGCAATTGCCGGATCTCTGGCAGGCCTGCAGATCGGCAGTGGCCACTTGCTTGGGGTTCCGGCCTTTTTTTTCCTGTACAGGGGCATTGCCTGCCTGGCGGGGCAGGGGGGCCCGGCCCGGAAGGGGGGGGGCCGGTCATGACGCTTCAACCTGTTTTTTTGGCCGCAAATGCCGCAGGCGCTTCCTTGATTTTGCTTTTCTCGGTCCTGGCACTGGGCCATGCCCTGCGCCTGAGGCAAAAAGACCCGGACAACCCGGTATGGGGCGGCATTTTCTGGGTTTGCCTGTGCATGGCCGGCGTGGCTGCCGCCCGCTGGGTTGTTTTTGTTTTCGGTCCGGTTTGGCCGGCCGCCGGTCACGGCACCGGGATGGATGCATTCCTGCCGGTTACATGGAGCCTCGGCGCCATGCTGCTCCTTGCAGCGGCAGCGTTGACGCTTTTTTTCAGCCGTGCATGGAATGTCCACCAGGCGATGCTTTCGTCCAAAAACGACCTGGCGGCGGCAAGCGAGGAACTGATGCGCCTGAACCAGGCAATGGCAGTGCAGGTCAATGATCCAGACAGGGACACAGGCCCATCGTTTTTGAGGCATGAAAAGCAGATGGCCCAGACCGACCGGATGGCTTCCATCGGCCAGCTTTCATCCGGTATTGCCCATGAAATCAACAACCCATTGGGTATTATCCAGGGATACACCCAGCTCCTGATGCGCGGGGAAGACCCCGATTCCCAGAAATACCAGGATTTGCAGATCATATTAAAGCATGCCCGCAACTGCAAAACCATCGTTGAGGATCTGCTCCATTTTGCCCGGCGCTCGGCGCCAGAAAAATCGGAAGTCAATATTTGCGCGGTTATCGAGGATGTGCTGGTCTTTTTGCGCCACCGTGGTAAAATGTCAAAAATCGATATCGAGACCTGCTATGATGAGCATGTCCCTTCCATGCACATGGATGAAAAGAAGATCCGGCAGGTGCTCATCAATCTTCTCATGAACGCCCGTCACGCGGTCGGTGAGCAAGGGCACATCACCGTTTCGACGCGGTATGACAAGGTTGGCCGGCATGTAATGATCAGCGTGGCGGATGACGGCTACGGGATTGATGAGAAAAATATTGACCGGATATTCGACCCGTTTTTTACGACCAAGTCCACCGGCGAGGGCACCGGTCTCGGCCTGGCTGTGAGCTATGGCATCATTAAAAATCACGGCGGCGAAATACGGGTTGAAAGTGAACCGGGAAAGGGTTCGGTTTTCACCGTCATTCTGCCGGTCAACACGGCAAAGGACGTATAGGAGATATCAAATGGCCAGATTTTCCCTGCTGGTTGTGGATGATGAGCCGGATCTCCTGGGCCTTTTGAAGCGAAGCCTCGAGCCGGACCTGGACTGCACGGTTACAACGGCTGACTCCGGGAAAGCGGCACTTTCCCTGTTTTCTGAAAACAGTTTTGACCTGGTGCTGCTTGATATGAAGATGCCGGAAATGGACGGCATGGAGCTGCTTGAGCTGATCCGCAGGGCCAGGCCCGAGCAGACCGTGGTTATGATGACCGCCTATGGGGATATTGATACGGCGGTCAGCGCCATGCGAAACGGCGCCTATGATTTCATCACCAAGCCCTTTGACCATGATGCCCTGCTGCTGCGCCTGGACAAAGCCCTTGAGCGAAGCGCACTGATCCGGGAAAACGTCCGGCTTCGGACGGGCACCCGGACCCCTCATGAGTTTTGCGGCCTTGTAGGTAAAAGCCCCGCCATGCAGCAGGTGTTTGCGACCATACAGATGGTTGCGGCAACAGATCTCACCGTTTTGATCACCGGCGAGTCCGGTACGGGAAAAGACCTGGCCGCCAGGGCGGTGCATGCGTTGAGCAGCAGGAAAGACAAGCGGTTCGTCGCCATCAACTGCCCAACGGTGCCGGAGCAGATCCTGGAAAGCGAACTGTTCGGGTATAAAAAGGGGGCCTTCACCCACGCCACCCGGGACACGAACGGCCTTTTTCAGGAAGCACACGAAGGCTCTATATTTCTCGATGAAATCGGGGACGTGAGCCCGGGAATTCAGACCAAGCTGCTGCGGGTGATCCAGGAAAAAGAGATCAAGCCGCTGGGGGATACCCGCACGGTAAAGGTGGACGTGCGCATTATCGCCTCCACCAACCGGGACCTTGAGCAGAGAATCCGGGAGGGGGCATTCCGGGAGGATTTTTTTTATCGTTTGAATGTCCTTCCCATTATGCTGCCGCCCCTGCGGGAGCGCCCCGGGGACGTCCCGCTCATTGCGAGCTATCTTTTGGAAAAGCATTGCAGAAAGCTCAACCGGCCCGGAAAGACACTTTCCCCGGAACTCCTTGAAAGCATAACGGCTTTGCAGTGGAAGGGGAATGTCCGCGAGCTGGAAAATGCCATCGTGCAAGGCATCCTTTTTTCAAAAGGCGATGTGATCCGTCCGGAAGACATTGCCGTGGACGCGTCCGGACCTTATCGATCCAGGGCCCATTTTGACCCCATTCCAATGGACCTTCCCTACAGGGAAGCCAAGGAGGCCATGCTGCAGCGGTTCAACGCCGAGTATATCGGCCATCTCCTTTCCGAAACCGACGGCAACGTGACCCGTGCCGCCGCCAAGTGCGGCCTTGAGCGCCAGAGCCTTCAGCAGGTGATGCGGCGTTATGGCATCACGGCGGAGGATTATCGGAAATAGCGCTTTTTTGGAAGGTGTTTACTCTGCACCGCCCCGTCTTCCTGAGGTCTTTTTTCCGGCATGAGCATATAAATTTAACCGATTTTTGTTTGACAAAAAGCAGTAGTGTCAGGTATATTTAGGGAGTTTAATCTTTAACAAGATTTTTGTGTGATTAACTCAGGAAAGGCCAATCGTTTTATGGAGAACATGGAAATGGATGACGAAGGTGGTAGTCCCCACTTACGGATGTCTGTAATTTTCATTGAAAAGCATTTGGACGAAAACCCGCCTTTAGCGACAAGCGGAAAAGCATGCGTCTATTGGTATAACACCGATACGCCGTAAATTCCTGCCGGAAGGCCTTGCCCTCCGGTCCGCCTGTCAATGGGGCGGATCGTATGAAAGGAGGCAGGGCCGTGAACGAACCCCTCAAGTTTCCAACCAGCCCTTTTGCGCCCGAGACGGGCGAACAGGCCGAATATCTGGATGACCAGGCGCTCAGGCAGTTGTGTGAAGCCGAACACCCGGCGGATCTTGCCGCGCAGTTTGCCGAACTGGACCTGGACCGGGCTGCGGATATATTTTCAAGGCTCACACCGGATTGCTGCGCCGATGTACTGGTGCACATGGATTATGACGACCAGCGGGAAATAGCCGCAAGGCTGTCCGATGGCGTGCTGGCGAAGGTCATTGCTAAAATGTCGTCGGATGACCGGGTCGACCTGATCCAGTCCATGCCCGACGAACGGGGCGAAACCCTGTTGCATCTTCTGGCGAAAAAAGAGCGGGAGGATATCCTCAGGCTCAGTTCCTATGAAGAAGATACCGCCGGCGCCATCATGACCAGCGAGTATGCCACCTTGTCTCCCGATCTGACCGTGCGCCAGGCCATCGACAAGCTCCGGCTGGAAGCCCCGGACAAGGAAACCATTTATTACGCCTATGTCATAGACGAGCACCGCCGCATTCTGGGGTTGGTATCCCTGCGCAAGCTGATCATGGCGCGGCCGGGTGCCAAAGTTGAAGACATTATGCGAAGGGATCCCGTTTGCGCCAATGTTCACGACGACCAGGAAGAGGTCGCGCGGCAGATGGCCAAATACGACGTCCTTGCCATGCCGGTCACCAATGGGAACGACGCCCTGGTCGGGATCATCACCTTTGATGACGTGCATGACGTTATTGAAGAGGAGGCCACCGAGGACTTCCACCGGATGGGCTCCATCAGCCCCGGCACCGGCACGGAAGACCTCGTGGATATCGGCCTCAAGGATGCGAGCCCGTGGCTTCTGATCCAGAAGCGTCTGCCATGGCTGCTTGCCCTGGTATTCATGAATATTTTTTCCGGTGCGGGTATCGCCTATTATGAGGACACCATTCAGGCAACGGTGGCGCTGGTTTTTTTCCTGCCCCTGCTCATCGGCAGCGGCGGCAACGCCGGCGCCCAGTCCGCCACCCTGATGGTGCGCGCCCTGGCCATCGGGGATGTGATGATGAAAGACTGGTTCCGCCTGGTGGGTAAAGAAGTCGGCATTGCCCTTTTCATCGGGGCATGCATGGGGGTTGCCGTGTCCTTTATCGGCATTTTCAGGGGGGGGGTTGATGTGGCCGTGATTGTCGCCCTGGCCATGGTGTGCGTGGTCCTTTTTGGCAGCCTTCTGGGATTGTCCCTGCCGTTTCTGCTGACGCGCCTGAACCTGGATCCCGCCACGGCCAGTGCGCCCCTGGTAACATCCATCGCCGATATCGGGGGTGTTGTGATTTATTTCGGCATTGCCACCTGGTATCTGGGTTCGTACGCGGCGATCTAACAAAAAGGGGACAGGTTTAAAAAAAGGGGACAGATTTATTTTTTCAAAAAGGGGACAGATTTAT
>SKZX01000426.1 GCA_007127175.1 Desulfobacterales bacterium | reverse complement strand
CCCATACGCATGATCCAGGTCAGGTCCACGGTCTGCAGGTATTCAATGTTCACATGGCGGTTTATGATTTCCTCCCGTTCCCTGGGAGTGATAGTAAGGATGGCCTTATTCAGAATGTCCCTGAGACCCTGCATTTCCTTGAGCACCCCCATGCGCAGGTGGTTGACATAATGCGCTTCAGGGGGTTGCCCTGCAATTTTCAGGTTGAACCAGCCGTCCCTGCGGATAATGAAGGCGGCTATGGTCAAAGAGCGCAGGGTCATATCCGCCTCGCCTTCGGAAACCATACGGTAGCAGTCGTGTTCATCATCCACAGTGAGGATGTTCAGGTTGGGATAATCCCGGCGCAAAAATTCCTCCATTGATGTCCCGTGAGGCAGGACCACGGTCCTGTCCACCAGTTCGGCGGGATCGGAGATGAAGTCGTGCTCGTTGCGGGTAATAAATACATTGGGGGCAACAAACAACGGTTCTGTAAAGGTCAGCCATTCTTCCCTTTCAGCGGTCTGGTTTAGAAAGGGTATGAGCATGCAGCCCCCTTCTCTGGAAACTTCAAGGGTTTCTTGCCAGTCAACCGTAGGCACGATAACAAAAGGGATGTTCAGACGCTGTGAAACAATCTCCACAAGGTCTGCCGCGATCCCGGTAAAATTGCCCTGTTCATCCACGCGCTCATAAGGCTCCCAGTCCGGGTCCACGCACATGGTGACCGCGCCCAGCTTATCCAGATAAGCTCTTTCCTGAGAAGTTAATTCCACCGCGTTTGCCGATGAAAGCAGCAGGAACATGATCATCATGCCCAAAAGAAATCTATTTCCAGCTTTTAACATTATCCTGCCTGAGTTAATTCATGGTTTAAATAGATACACAAAATTGAGAGTGCAGCCCTTTTGAAATCGTCAAGCTTTTTTTGTCATTCTTCAGAATAATTGAACTGGACTATGCCAAGCCGATAGCCGTTATGTTGCCGGCAATTTCATTTTGAATGCTTTGAAAGCAGTTTCTCCAGGTCCTCCATCCGCACCGGCTTGGAAATATAAGCGTCCATCCCGGCATCCAGAAATTTCTCCCGGTCACCGGCCATGGCGTAAGCTGTAAGGGCGATGATGAAAATGTCCTTCTTGTCGCCCAGGTTCCTGGATCGGCGTATGGCCTTGGTCGCGTCTATCCCGCCCATAACCGGCATCTGAATATCCATAAGAATGACATCAAAGTCCTGAGCCTGGAGCAGGTCCAGGACCTGCTGGCCGTCTTCAGCCAGGGTCACGGTGTGGCCAACCTTCTCCAAAAGCTTCATGGTCGGCAGGGCATTAGACGGATCATCCTCGGCCAGCAGAATGTTCAGGCTTTGCTTTGCCTGGGCCGGTTGTGCCAAAACTTGACCACCGGGCATGCTTTCCTCCGGGGGCAGCCTGAATGGCAGAACCACATGCACAGTGGTTCCTTCGCCCTTGGTACTGACCACGGAAATTTTCCCGCCCATGAGGTCCACCAGGCGCCTGACAATGGACAGCCCCAGCCCCGCGCCCTGGTAACTGCGGGTGTATGATCCTTCCACCTGGACAAATGGCTTGAACAGGAAGTCCAGCTTGTCGTCGGGGATGCCGATGCCCGTGTCGGAAACGGAGAAAAGGACACGGTATTCGTCTTGTTTCCGGGATGACAAGGGGACCATTTCCACCCTGATGCCGCCCTTGTCCGTGAACTTCATAGCGTTGCCCACAAGGTTGAAGAGAACCTGGCGAATCCGGGCCGCATCGCCCATGAGTTGATCCGGAATAAGGGGATCTATGAGAGAGTCCAGCTGCAGACCTTTTTCCCGGGCCGAAACCATGAACAGGTCGGCAA
Organism: Desulfobacterales bacterium; assembly: GCA_007127175.1. Classification (GTDB taxonomy): domain Bacteria; phylum Desulfobacterota; class Desulfobacteria; order Desulfobacterales; family Desulfosalsimonadaceae; genus B1SED10-16. Next base: position 785 of record SKZX01000426.1, on the reverse strand, counting down.
CCGAGTTGTACAGTTCCCGCGGACTGAACGGTTCCGAGCGGATCTCCAGCTTGCCTGCTTCAATGCGCGAGATATCCAGGATATCCGTGAGCAGTCGGGTAAAGCGGTCCGCTGCCTTCATGGCCATTGTTGCATATTCCGCTTGTTCCGAGTCCAGCGGCGTGGTCTGCAGCAACTGGAGCATGCCCATGATCCCGTTGAACGGGGTACGCAGTTCATGGCTCATATTGGCCAGGAACTCAGACTTGGCCCTGTTGGCCGCCTCAGCCTGTTCCTTGGCTTTTACCAGGTCGGCCTCTGCCTGCTTACGTTCAGTGATGACCTCGGTATAAACTATGATCCCTCCGACTGATCCATCCTGTTCATACCAGGGCCGGCACTCCCATCGTGTCCACTCCACACTGCCGTCTGATCGATAATACGGATCATCCTCCGCGCTGATCACCTTCCCGGCAAGGGCCTTCTGATGAACAATTCTCCATTTTTCAGGCAAATCAGGAAACACTTCGTAGTGATGCCTGCCAATGACATCCTTGTTTTGGACATTATAATCCTGGAGATAGCGCTGGCTTACGTATATATAGCGCAAATCCCTGTCATGGACGGCAACGGCGCTTCGCATGTGTTCCACGATATAGCTCAAAAGGTCGCGTGAATGGAGAAGTGCCTCCTCGGCCCGTTTGCGTTCGGTGATGTCGTACAGGTAACCAGAGTATTGGATAAGATTACCATGCACATCAAATTTTCCAACAGCATTTACACTGCAGGAAATAATGCTGCCATCT
>SKZX01000039.1 GCA_007127175.1 Desulfobacterales bacterium | reverse complement strand
TCACCCGGTTTTTCCTGAAAAAAGATGGCAATGATAATGCGAAGGCGGGCTATTCGGGCTTTCGATTTGCCCTTCCGGTTATGCGGAATTGCTTTCGGGGTTCATCTGCGCTGTTGGACTGGACGGATACGACCCTGTTGATCATGTGGGGCCTGTTGGGCACCCTGAACCTGACCTCGATTGCCCCGTGTTCCCCCGGCAGGATCGGTTCGGCGGGCCACTGCGTCACCCGGGTGCCGCAGCAGGCCCGGACATTGGCCAGTACAAGGGGGGCGTCTCCGGTGTTGGAGAATTCAATGGCAATGGTTTTTACATCCACGTCCACGTAATCAATATTGCCGCAATCGTAGCCATCTGTTGCAAAGGTCAGGCGTGGTCCCTGCTGTTCTCCGGCGGGGATGGAGACGATGGAGAAAAGAACCATGAAAATGGCAGTGAAAACGGCTTTCCACATGGCGGTGTCTTTCCGATTGTATGATGTGTCACAAAAAGTTGTATATCTCATAATATCTTTATTATCTTACAATAACACGATTTAAACGGATGTAAATACCTTTTTGATGATAGTACCCGGGTCTATCATCCTGACGCCAGTCGATACGCCTCTTCTCTTGCTTGACAATACCGCGCATTGATAATATGTTCCTGTTTGGCGATATAGCGTTATTATAAGACAAGCTGTTCAACACAAAGCAGGGGTTGAAATATTGAAAAAATTTATCAAGGTCATGAAGGCATTGTCAGACCCTTCCCGGGTAAAGATCATTAAGATGCTGCAGCACAAGGAAATGTGTGTGTGCGAAATCCGTGAGGCGCTTGAAATCGCCCAATCCACGGCAAGCAAGCATTTGAAGGTGCTTGAAGAAGCGGGCCTTGTCACTTATCGAAAAGACGGCTTGTGGGTCAATTATTCCCTTTCTGATGGATCTGACAGCCCGTTTGCAGCCACCATGCTCGGCAATATCCGGCATTGGCTGGAAGACGATGCGGCGGTGGCCGGGCTGAGTAAGCGTGTTTTTGAATTTCAGCGCGATACGATCTGCTCCAGACAGAAAAGTCGGGGCGCCCGGGTCAACTTGCAGGTTGAATCCAAAATAAATTAAATGGAGGCAAGGAAATGCTGCTGACCGGTTATGAAAAGGAAATTTTTCGGTCAAAGTGCAACCAGGCGGCTGAAAGCGTTCATTGCTTCGCCCATCTGAATGACGACATATCGGATGTGATCCCGTATCTCAATGCGGAGATGGGCGGCGATGCGTTTACATTGGACCCGCCTTCCGTAACCTTCAAGGCGCACGGCAAGCTGATCACCATCCATCCAAAAAAAATCGCTGTCAACGCATTGAGCGGCGAGGAAGAAGCCGAAAAAATATGCAGCTGGCTGATGCGCGAGATCAACGACATATGGGAGAGAAAAGACGAGATCGTGCCGAAGTACGAGGCCCGTTCGGAACCGAAGATTTTTGACATCCTCAAGCTTCTGCCCAATAAAGCCGTATGCCCGAAGGAATGCGGGCAGCCGACCTGCATGGTTTTTGCAAAGCTGCTTTCAGAAGGGGTCAAAGCGACTGCGGATTGCCCCCATCTTGAGCCGGAGAAAAAGGAAATGCTGGATTCCTACCTGGCCGGGTTTGATCTCGTGTAACCCCGAAGGGTAATACCGTCAAGACTATTTGCTGCCGGCCGGTTTACGCTGGAATTAAAAAGCCCCGGCACCCATCGGCTGCCGATCCGGCATTGAATGGATACCAAGGCTTTTTACCTGTCATTACGCCCGTTACATCAACGGCGCTTTTTCCGGATCCTGCGGGAACCAGTCCCGCGTCCGGATGCAGAAGCGCACGAGCATCAGCATGATCGGCACTTCGATCAGAACGCCGACAACGGTTGCCAGCGCAGCCCCCGAACCGGTCCCATACAGGGTCAGGGCAACGGCGATGGCCACCTCGAAGTGATTGGAAGCGCCGATTTGCGCTGTTGGCGCTGCATCTTCATACACAATGCCCAAGGGCTTGCAGGCAAGGTAGGCAATCCCGAAGATAAAAAAGGTCTGGATGATCAGCGGGATGGCAATCATCAATATGACCAGGGGCTGCTGTATGATCACTTCCCCCTGCAGCATAAAAAGGGCCACCAGCGTTGCCAGCAGGGCGATCTGGGAAACGCTTCCCCATCCTTTAACATACACGTTTTCAAACCAGTCCATCCCCTTGCGCTGGATCAGGATCTTTCTGGTGAAATACCCGGCCAAAAGCGGTACGCCCACATAAACACCAACGGTCAGCGCCAGGGTGACAAGAGGTATGGGCATAGCCACCCCCAAAAGCAAATTGCCCAATGGTGCATATAAAAACAGCATTGTCAGGGAATTGATGGCCACCATAACCAGCGTATGTCCCATGTTGCCGCCGGAGAGATAGCTCCAGACAAAGACCATTGCGGTGCAGGGGGCAATTCCCAGCAGGATCATACCAGCCGTGTATTCAGCAGCCATGGTCGGGCTGATAAACGGCGCCCATATCTGCGTCATGAACAGCCATGCGAAAAATGTCATCGTAAACGGCTTGATCCCCCAGTTGACCACAAGGGTTGTCAATACGGGCTTCGGGGCTTTCACCGCCTCCATTACCTGCTTGAAATCGATCTGGATCATGATGGGATAAATCATCAAAAACAGCAGAATCCCGATCGGCATATTGACCTGCTGAATAGAGAGGGAATCGATAAAATCCGCCATACCGGGGAACATGTATCCGATGAATATACCTGCCGCCATGCAAAGCGCCACCCAAAGCGTCAGGTATCTTGCCCAAAGACCCATTGTGTGGTCGTGTTTGACACTCATTTATCTGAATCTCCTTTTTTCAGTGCCCCAGCTAAATTCCTATACATCCGGCTTGGTAATTATCTGGGAACATTTGGCAAAATCCTGAATTTAAAAAATTCAGCCCTTATTTTCATGGGTCATAGCGATGGACCTGCAATGATCAACGCTGTTTCCTTGCCCTGCACAGTTCATCGACCGGATAGGCCAGTATGGATTCAAGGGCCTGCTTGTCCTGCAACATTACCTGGGAGCCGGACGTGGTCGTTTGTATCCATTGCAGTACGGAAGCCGGAAAATCCCCTGTCAACCGGTAGTGCACCCACCGGGCGTCCTTGCGGTTTTCAACCAGCCCGGCATTCTGCAAAACGCTCATGTGCCTTGAAACCGTTGGCGTTGACACCTGCAGCAGCTCGGTGATCTGGCAGACGCACAGCTCTTCGTTGGTTGCAAGCGCCATGACGATCCGGAGGCGGTTGCCGTCGGCAAGGGCCTTGATCTGTTTGAGCGTCTTTTCCATTTTGTCAATCCAAATTGCTTTTTATGATTGCATGCTTAGCTAATTGGCTAAATAAAATAATGGTTCGATCACCGCATGTCAAGAAAAATCCTGGCCTGCTGACAGGGAAATCACAAGAACACTTTAATCATTAATCACATGTGACTTCAGGGCGTCTGCAAGAAAAGGGGTGCACAATGGTCGATCTTGACAAGGTTTTGGCCAAGTTTGAAATGCTTGATCGCTTCCTTGGCATTATAAACAGCCTTTCTCAAACCGAGATCCAAAAATTTTTGACCGAAGCGTATCCATCAAGGATTCAGGCGCCAGAAATCATGGGGGCCCGCTGGCAAGCAGCAACATCATTGCCGGGCCGGATCAAACCATCCGGCAGATTGCAGAACAAAACCAGATCAATACCCGGGACGTATTCACCTCGATACGAAAAGGCGCAGTGGCAGACGAATAGTCGTTGATATGTTTCAGAACTGGAAAACGGGCATGGCCGATCCTTCGAAAAACAATGCGAAAACAGCCAGTCCGGCAGCAAAGGAGATCGCGGCGGCCAGGGGTATGGTTCGGTTGAGATTGAACATAAACAATATGAAGATCAGCGCACCGTAGGCAAGGCAAAAAGGGCAGAAAATTTCATGGACCCACTGGAAATGGAGCAACACCGCGCCGCCGCCCACAGCCATGTAAAGCAGGCAGGCCCTTGCATGGCGGGCAATCATCCGGTAGCCCTGATTTTTCAGGGGCAGGCTGAAAACCAGGATTGCAGCAGCCAGCATGAATCCCAGGTAATGCAGGTCTACGCCGAAAAGGGCGCCGTAAAGGTAGGTGCACCCGGTATCGCAGATCATGTTGGCGTAAACAGCCCCGGCCGCAAAAAACGGCAGGATGAGGTTTGCCGTTTTCCGGAATGCGTCCGCTTGTGAGAAAACTGTCAAGGGTGTGACCATTATATTCCGTCAACCTCGGCGGTAAGATTATTTTGGATCATCCTTATCGCCTTTGAGATCTTCCAGGGCCGGCAGTATATTCCTTCCGCCCGTATAGAGACTGGATTCCCCGTTTATGCGGATGGTCGCTGAAGGTGTGCTTCGAACGCCGTCTTCCTGAAAAAACTGGTTGAACTGCATAAAAACCGCTGACGGGTCAAATGGCGCATACGGGACCCCTTCATTTTCAAAAGCTTCGCGGATATCTTCAGCGCCGCCGTATTTTTTGGCAACATCAAAAAGAATATGCCGCACTTTGAAGGCATTGTCCAGGCTGCCCTCTTCATTGAGTGCGTAGAGGTAGTAGTGAATGTACGGCATGGCCTGTGCAAAGGGCGCATCCACAAAAGTGACCCGGACTGTATCGGTTTCAACCAACTCCTTTAAAATCGGCTCCAGCTCCGGTTCCAGCGCTCTGCAGGGCGGACAGAAATAACTCGCATAGATGCGCACTTCAACCGGCCCTGTTCCAAACGACGGGAAAAAATCATTTTTATCTTTGCGCGGGCCAGCGGTCACCGACATGCTTATAAAAAAAAACAAAATCGCGGCCGCAAGGATAAAAAGGGGGAAATTTTTCCGTCTGATAGCAAAGGTATCCGGGGCCATTTATTTTTATCTCCATATGTTTGTTGTTTGAAAAGGAAAAATATTGTTTGGAAAACATACTATTTGTGAGCACCCGCGTCAATTTTTTAAAAAATTAAAGGCATCGAATAAGGTATTCCCTATGAATTCAACTTCTTCACCGGCAGCAGGGTTTTGGAATGCGTCTGAAAAAAGAAGGTTAACATGTGAACCGGACAATATTTGCCACATGCCAGGAAAAACAGTTTGGCAAGCCCGGCTTAAAGTCCTTTTTGTGCTATTTGAGCCACCCGGCCACGTCGTCTTTTGATGGGACCTTGCCCACGGACTTGACTTCACCGTTGATAACGACCGCCGGCGTGCCGAAAATGCCGTAGCTGGCAATTTCCATGGTGTCGGTCACCTTTACGATATCGGCGTCCACGCCGGAGTCGGCCACGGCCTGTTTAACAATCTCAGTGGTCTTCTCACATTTCGGGCAGCCAGGGCCCAGAATTTTGATTTCCATCATTTTTCTCCTTTCAGTTTTTCAAAATTTAAAAGGATGATCTTCCTGCCTGTATGTCAGGCAAACACCTGCCCGTAAATCACCCCGCAGATCGTTGAAAAAACAATTACAATGGCAATGTACATAGCGGTTTTCCGGGTGCCGAGAACCCCGCGGATAACCAGCATGTTCGGCAGGGACACTGCCGGGCCGGCCAGCAGAAGCGCCAGCGCCGGCCCCTTGCCCATGCCGGAACCCATAAGTCCCTGTAAAATCGGCACTTCGGTAAGGGTGGCAAAATACATGAACGCTGCGGCCACGGATGCAAAAAAGCTTGTCCACACGGGCCAGACAGCCGAAATAACGTCATGGGCCGCACCGGCCTGAATCCCGGTAAGGGCAAAGAACTGCGCCGGGCTTGCGCCCACAACGGCCTCCACGTATTTTGACGGTATCATTGCCTCATGCCCCGGCCGGCCGAGGAAAAAACCGGCGAACATGACCCCGATGAAGAGCAGGGGCATGATCATCAGCGCGTAGTTGAAGGTTTCGTCGACCCAGTTTTTGAGCTCGTCCTTTTTAAACCAGCGCCACAGAACCGGTACCAGCAGCACAAGGGAAAGCCCGGCCACGTACCAGCGGATCTCGTATACTGCGGTCCAGAACCCGGCCTCCGATTGCGGTCTGCCCCAGTTGGCAAATACCAGAAAAACAACCAGCAGCGCAAAAAAGGACAGGTCCTGCCAGAGCTTGCGCGGCATTTTTTCTTCGGGCATCTGCATTTGCGGGCCTGCCAGCCGCTCCTTGTCTTCCTTTCTGTAAATGACCGCCATGGAAAGGCCGATGACAATGGCAAATATAACAGCGCCGATTGCCCTTGCCACGCCCATTTCAAAGCCCAGCACGCGGGCGGTTAAAATAATGGCCAGCACATTGATGGCCGGGCCGGAATACAAAAACGCCACAGCCGGGCCGATGCCGGCCCCCCGCTGGTATATGCTGGCAAACAGCGGCAGCACCGTGCAGGAGCAGACCGCCAGGATCGTACCGGAAACCGATGCGACCCCGTAGGACAGGATCTTTTTGGCTTCAGCCCCGAAATATTTGACCACCGCTGCCTGCGAAATAAACACCGCAATGGCGCCCGCAATGAAAAATGCCGGTATCAGGCACAGAAGCACATGTTCCCGGGCATAATCCTGCAGGAGCAGAAAGGATTCCATGATGGCCCCGGCCACCCGGTCGTGGGTGAACGGTATGATATAGGCGAACAGAAATACCGCCAGGATCAGGAAAAATTTGTTTCGCTGGCTCATTGTTTGCGTCCTTGCTTGTTGCTGCTTTATTGCAATATATACAATTTCATGCCGCCCGGGTTTCCGTTTTGCAGTCTCAATAAATCGCTATATTGGAATATATATCTAAAATGCCGGGATGTCAAGGTCGCTCCGGGTTTTTGGCGGGAGATAAACAGCAATCCGGTTGACATATCCATCCGAGGGTATATCCTGTGAACATGAACGATTCCTGCAGCATCCATTCCATCGCATTGGGGAGCCATCATGCAAAATATCACCGCATCTTACACGGATCAGTATGAACTGACCATGGGGCAGGCCTATTTTCTATCTGGCCGCAAAGACCAGCAGGCCGTATTTGATTATTTCTACCGGAAAATGCCCTTTAATGGGGGATACGTGGTGTTTGCGGGGCTGGCTGACCTGCTGGATATATTGGCGGATTTCCGGTTTGACAGGGAAGACCTCGATTTTCTGGCATCCCGGGGCTTCCATCCCGACTACCTGGCCTATCTCGGAGATTTCCGGTTTGCCGGCAGCCTCTATGCACCCCCCGAAGGCGACCTGGTTTTCCCCACACGCCCCATTGTCCGGGTCGAAGGCCGCCTGATTGAAGTGCAGATCATCGAAACGGTGCTGCTCAACATACTCAACTTTCAATCCCTCATCGCCACCAAGGCCAGCCGGATGCGCCTGGCCGCAGGGGACGCCACCCTCATCGATTTCGGCCTTCGCCGGGCACAGGGGTTGGGAGGTTACCACGCCAGCCGCGCGGCCATCATCGGCGGGTTCGATGCGACCAGCAATGTGCGGGCGGCAAGGGATTACGGCCTGACGGCATCCGGGACCATGGCCCACGCCTATGTCCAGTGCCATGAAAGCGAACTGGCCGCTTTCCGCAGCTTTGCCGAAGCCCGGCCTGACGACTGCGTGCTGCTGGTGGACACCTATAACACCCTGAAAAGCGGTGTGCCCAATGCCATTACCGTCGCCGGGGAAATGGAGAAACAGGGCCGCCGCCTCAAGGGCATCCGCCTGGACAGCGGAGACCTTGCCTATCTCTCCAAGCAGGCGCGCTTCATGCTGGACGAGGCGGGTTTGTCCTATGTCCGCATTGCGGCTTCCAATGAGCTTGACGAATATGTTATCCGGAGCCTGATGGCGCAGGAAGCGCCGGTTGATGTTTTCGGCGTGGGAACCAGCCTCGTCACGGGTGCGCCGGACGCTGCGCTTGACGGCGTTTATAAACTGGCAAGCGTTGACGGTCAGGCTGTGATCAAGCTTTCAGAAAATGTATCCAAGATCACCCTGCCTGAAATAAAACAGGTATGGCGGGCCTATGACAGCCAGGGCCGATTCCTGGGAGCGGAAGCGGTCGGCCTTGCCCATGAGGAAAAGATCACTGTCATGCACCACCCCTTTGTCCCCCACCAGTCCTTTGTTTTGGAACCATACGAAGCAGAGCCGCTTCTGGAAATGGTTATGGAAAAGGGGAAGATCATCTATGAATCGCCATCCATAAATCAAACAGCGGCTTACTGTCGCGAACGATTGGAAATGCTGCCCCAGGAATACAAGCGGTTTGAAAACCCCCATATCTACAAGGTCGGCATCAGTGCCGGGCTTAAATCCCTGAGAGACCGCCTCATCGCGGAACATAAAAGGTGATGGGCCTGAAAACTGCCCCTGACCTGAATAAACCGATATTCCCCTTGACATGACCGGCGGCGGGCAGTATTGTGCTCACCTATGAAATTTTATGACTTCCCTGATACTTATCCGAATTTCTTAGCGTTTGCCTGCAGGCCCTGGACGCCTGCCCGCAGCAGCGCCACTGCCTTTATCACGCCACCCTGAAGATCTGTCCATTGTAGCACCTATCACCTCCTGTTGCCGTTAACCTGCGCCCAAAGCCCTGCATGTCATGCGACTGCCGGCGTCGGTTTTTGAACCCTGCTGAAGTTTATTTCAGGGCAATCCCTTTATGAATCATTTGAAAGCATTGATATATGAACACGATTGCAGCACCAAAGAACACGAAGCCAAAAAAACGCCACCCGGAAATCGAACGGCGGCGCACGTTCGGGATTATCAGCCATCCGGATGCCGGAAAAACAACCCTTACCGAAAAAATGCTCCTCTTCGGGGGCGCCATTCAAATGGCCGGCTCGGTAAAAGCCCGGAAGGCCAGCCGGCACGCCACCAGCGACTGGATGGCCATTGAGCAGGAGCGGGGCATCTCGGTGACCAGTTCGGTCATGAATTTCAGCTACCGGAATTTTGAAATCAACCTTCTGGACACGCCCGGCCACCAGGACTTTTCCGAAGACACCTATCGGGTGCTCACCGCCGTTGATTCCGCGGTCATGGTCATCGACAGCGTCAAGGGGGTGGAGACCCAGACCCGCAAGCTGATGGAAGTCTGCCGGATGCGAAACACCCCGATTTTGACCTTTGTGAACAAGCTGGACCGGGAAGGCATGCCGCCGCTTGATATTCTGGACGACATCGAGGAGACCCTGCAGATTGAATGCGCCCCTTTGTCCTGGCCCATCGGCATGGGCAAACGATTCAAAGGCACCTACAATCTGTACCGGAAGGAATTGACGCTTTTTACGCCCGGCCAGGAGCGAAGACCCCGGGATACGATCACCATCCGGGACCTTTCAGACCCCCTGCTGGATGAAATTCTGGGCAGCCAGGCCGATGAACTGCGCGAGGACGTGGCCCTGCTGGAAGGTGCGGCAAACCCCTTTGATCTCGCGGATTTTCTCAAAGGAAGCCAGACCCCGGTTTTCTTCGGCAGCGCCATCAACAACTTTGGCGTGCGCGAACTGCTCGACACCTTCGTTGAAATCGCCCCTGCGCCCCTGCCGAGGCAGACCGCCACCCGGGAAGTTATGCCCGAAGAGCCGGATTTTTCAGGATTCGTTTTCAAGGTCCAGGCCAACATGGACCCGGCCCACCGGGACCGCATCGCCTTTCTGCGCATCTGTTCGGGCCGGTTCCAAAGGGGAATGCGGGTTCGGCACCACAGGCTCGGCAAGGACATCCTGGTCGCCAACCCTATTATTTTCATGGCACAGGACCGGGCGTTTGTGGAAGAAGCCTGGCCCGGCGATATTATCGGCATCCATAATCATGGCACCATACGGATCGGAGACACCTTTTCGGAAAAGGAGCCGCTCAGTTTCACCGGTATCCCGAATTTCGCCCCGGAACATTTCCGGCGGGTGCTGCTGAAATCCCCGCTTAAAGCCAAACAGCTTCATAAAGGGGTGGCGCAACTGGTTGAGGAAGGGGCCGTACAATTGTTCCGGCCGCTGGTGGGAAGGGATCTGATCCTGGGAGCGGTGGGCGTTTTGCAGTTCGACGTGGCCATGGCGCGGCTCAAGGCGGAATACGGGGTGGACGCCATTTACGAACCCATTGACTATTCCATTGTCCGCTGGGTCACCTGCGAGGACAAAGCTCACCTGGCGGCTTTTGAAAAGGCGAACTACCGAAAACTGGCCCATGACGGGGAAGGGTGTCTGGC
>SKZX01000394.1 GCA_007127175.1 Desulfobacterales bacterium | reverse complement strand
CTACGGCCTTCTTTCCCTTTCCGGACACATCCGCCGCCCCTGCGCCGAAACCGATGGTGTTGGCGGCCAGTTCGCGCGCCCCGGCATTGGACGTCATGATCAGAATGACATTCCGGAAATCAGCGACCTTGCCGTTGTTGTCGGTGAGTGCGGCGTGGTCCATCACCTGCAGCAGGATGTTGTACATATCGATGTGTGCCTTCTCGATTTCATCGAGCAGCAGCACCGCGTATGGGTTTTTGCGGACCTGGTCCGTGAGCAGCCCCCCCTGGTCAAAGCCGATATATCCGGGAGGTGCGCCGATGAGCCGCGCCACCGCATGTTTCTCCATGTATTCGCTCATGTCGAAACGGAGGAACTTGACGCCAAGAATATGGGAAAGCTGGCGTGCCACCTCGGTTTTGCCCACGCCCGTGGGGCCGGTGAACAGAAACGAGCCGATAGGGCGCTCCGGTGGGCCCAGTCCTGCGCGCGACCGCTTGATGGCTGAAACCATGGATGCGATCGCCTGGTCCTGGCCGAAAATTTTGGCCTGGAGCCGTTCGGTGAGGTTTGCCAGGCTCGTCTTGTCCGAGGCGCTGACCCGCTGTGAGGGAATGCGGGCGATCTTGGCCACGACCTTTTCAATATCGCCGGGTTGGACCCGCTTCCGGTTGGCCGCGCCGTTGAGCCGGATCAGCACGCCCGCCTCATCGATGACATCGATGGCCTTGTCCGGCAGGTAACGGTCGTTGACATACTTTGCGGAGAGTTCGGCGGCCGCCTTTAGCGATGCATCGGTGTATTGAATGCCGTGATGCGCCTCATAACAGCTTTTGAGCCCCTTGAGTATCTTCACGGTGTCGGATACAGACGGTTCGGCAATATCGATTTTCTCAAACCGCCTTGAAAAAGCGCGATCCTTTTCAAAATAATTTTTGAACTCCTCGTATGTGGTCGACCCTATGCAGCGCAGCTCGCCGGTCACCAGGGCCGGTTTCAGAATATTGGAGGCATCCATGGACCCGTTGCTGGTGGCGCCGGCACCGATGATGGTGTGAATTTCATCGATAAACAGTATGGCGTTTTCCTTCTTCTGCAGGCTGGAAATGACCGCCTTGAGCCGCTGTTCAAAATCCCCCCGGTACTTGGTCCCTGCTAGCAGGGCGCCCAGGTCGAGGGAATAAATCCGTGCGCCGGCCAGCGCCTCGGGGATGTCTTCCCCGGCGATGCGAATGGCCAGGCCCTCGGCCATGGCCGTTTTGCCGACCCCGGGGTCACCCACGAAAACCGGGTTGTTTTTACGGCGGCGGCACAGCACGTGAACGACACGGTCCATTTCACTCTCCCGCCCGATCAGGGGGTCGAGCCGGCCCATCCGGGCCCTTTCCACCAGGTCGATGGTAAAGGCTTCCAGGGGGTCGCTCGTTTTTTTCCGGACCTTCTTGTCGGTCACCATCCCGCCGTCCGGCGAGTCCTTGAACATTTCGTTGCCGTAGCCGTGAGAAATGACGTTGAGCACGTCAAGGCGGGTAATCCCCTCCGCGGCCATGAAAAACGCCGCGTGGGATTTCTTCTCCTCCAGCATGGAAGCAAGGATATCGCCCACGTAAACGGACTCCTTTTCCGAGGACCGGGCATGGTTCACCGCGCGCTGGATCACCCGCTGGAAGCGGATGGTCTGCTGCAGGATATATTCCTGGCTGTCCGGCACGCGCTCCAGCTTTTCCTCAAAAAACCGTTCGATTTCGTTCTGGAGGTTTTCCACACTGCCGCCGCAGTTTTCAATAATCTCGATTCCGACGCTGTCGTGCAGAATCGCATAAAGCATATGTTCCACGCAGACATATTCGTGCCGGCGCTTCCTGGCCTCCTTGACCGCCTGGCTAAGAACGACACTCAGTCCCTTGCTGATCATAATATCACACCTTCTCCATTGAGCATTTTAAAGGGAATCCCCGCTGCGATGCCAGCTCATGCACCGTTTCGACCTTGGTTTCGGCAATTTCATAGGTATACGTGCCGCATACGCCGATTCCCGAACGATGAACATTGAGCATGATCCGCGTGGCCTCCTCGAAAGACTTGTAAAAGACGCTGACAAGCAGCTCCACGACAAATTCCATGGTCGTATAATCATCGTTATGCAGTAAAACCTTGTACAGAGGCGGCTCTTCAAGCAGCGTTTCCGTATCCGCCTCTTTCTGTATTTCAGGCTTGTAACGATCCGTCATATCCTCACCCAAAATAGCATAAACGCCGTAACTATTGCACTGCCGCCGGGTGTGCGCTTTTTTACCCCTTCCGGCAGGCGGTCGGGGGTGTACGCCGAAGTGACCCCGCTATTTAGTGTCCACCCAGAAACGGCTAATTTGTCCAATTTCTGCGTTACGTGCAATTTCCGAAGAATCTCACGTACGGCTAAGTACGATCAATTCTTCAAAAATTGCGCAAGCCTTGATCTTGGACGTTTTTCAAAGTCGTCTGATCTCGACTTTTACGGGTGCATCACCTTCATCACGTACATAAAATATAAACACGGGTTGACCCGGTGTCATGGGATCACACGCGCCCTGGCATTTAAATTATGTATGTTCATCATAAAAAACAGCGCATCATCTCATTTGCCGCAGCATTTCTTGTATTTTTTCCCGCTGCCGCATGTGCAGGGATCATTGCGCCCCGGTTTTTCGACATTTCTCTTGAAAGGCTGCCGCTGTTGCGGTTCATTCTTGCCGGACAAAAAGGTCATTTCCTGCTCGCGGGGCTTCAGGGGCTCCTGCTGGACGTCATCCGCCCGGGTAATCTGAATCCGGAAAAGGATCTTGACGGTTTCCTCCCGAATCCTGGAGATCATCTCCTGGAACATGTTGAAGGCTTCTTTCTTGTACTCCATGATCGGGTCCCGCTGGGCATATCCCCTGAGGCCGATGCCTTCCTTCAGATGATCCATCTGGAGCAGATGGTCCTTCCAGAAACTGTCCACGGTCTGGAGGACCACGTAGCACTCCAGTCGCCGCAGGTGCTCCGGCGGTATGAGGGCTTCCTTTTCCGCGTATTTTTTCAGCGCCGTGTCCGCAATGAAATCTTCGAGCGCTTCGATGGTAATGCCTTTTTCCAATTGCGGTTTAAGGTCCAACTGGAAGGCAAATTGTGCAAAAACCGCGTCCGCCAGCTTCCCGGCGTCCCACTGGTGCGGCGGCAACCCTTCCTCGGCGTATGCAGAGACGATCTCTTCCGCCTTTTCACGGATCATGCCGACTATGGTCTCTTTAAGGTCCTCGTTGTGGAGCGCTTCCTGCCGTTGCCGGTATATGACTTCCCGCTGCTGGTTCATGACGTTGTCAAAATCAAGGAGCTGCTTTCTTATCTGGAAGTTGTGCCCCTCGACCTTGCGCTGGGCGTTTTCAATGGCCCGGCTGATCATCTTGTGCTCGATGGGCTCCCCTTCGTCAATCCCCAGGCGGCTCATGAGGCCTGAAATCCGCTCGCCGCCGAAAATCCTGAGCAGATCGTCTTCCAGGGACAGATAGAAGCGTGAGGACCCGGGGTCCCCCTGCCGGCCGGCTCGCCCGCGAAGCTGGTTGTCGATGCGCCGGCTTTCATGGCGCTCGGTCCCCAGGATATGAAGGCCGCCCAGCTCGACCACGCCTTCTCCCAGAACGATGTCGGTACCGCGCCCCGCCATGTTGGTGGAAATGGTCACGGCCCTTTTCTGACCGGCTTTTGAGACAATTTCGGCTTCCGCCTCGTGGTTTTTGGCGTTCAGGACTTCGTGCCGGATGCCCCGCTTTTTCAGCAGCCGGCTCAAATGTTCGGACACATCGATGGAAACGGTGCCCACCAGCACCGGGCGGCCGATCTTGTTGAGCTCAAGTATTTCGCTAATGGCGGCCTCGTATTTTTCCTTCTTGGTCATGTAAATGGCATCCGTATAGTCATCACGGATCATTTCTTCGTTGGGGGGAATCACGACCACGTCGAGGTTATAAATGGACCTGAACTCCTCGGCTTCCGTATCCGCGGTACCGGTCATGCCGCTGAGCTTTTTGTATATCCGGAAGAAGTTCTGGAATGTAATGGACGCGAGCGTCTGGTTTTCATTGGCGATTTTAACGTTTTCCTTGGCTTCCAACGCCTGGTGCAGCCCCTCGCTGTAACGCCTGCCGGGCATGAGGCGCCCGGTGAACTCGTCGACGATAACCACTTCCCCGTCCTTGACGATGTAGTCCACGTCCCGGTTAAAGAGCGTATATGCCTTCAACGCCTGGTTGATGTGATGAAGCACATCAATGTTCCGGCTGTCATAGAGGTTTTCGATATTCAGAAGTTGTTCAACCCGTGCGACGCCTTCCTCCGTCAGGGTGACCGACCGCGATTTTTCGTCGACCGTATAATGGCTTTCCCGCTCAAGGTGCGGTACGATTCCATTGACCCGGTAATACAGGTCCGTTGATTTTTCAGCCGGCCCCGAGATAATCAGCGGCGTCCGCGCCTCGTCGATCAGGATCGAGTCCACTTCGTCAACAATGGCAAAGTTGAGTTCCCGCTGGACGAGCATTTCGCGACTGAATTTCATGTTGTCCCGCAGGTAGTCAAAGCCGAACTCGTTGTTGGTGCCGTAGGTGATGTCCGACCGGTAGGCCTTTTTGCGCTCCTCCTCGTCCATCCCGTGAACGATGGTGCCCACCGACATGCCCAGGAAATTGTAGATCTTTCCCATCCATGCGGCGTCGCGCCGGGCCAGGTAATCGTTTACGGTAACGACATGGGCCCCTTTACCGGTAAGCGCATTGAGATAAATGGGCAGTGTGGCCACCAGGGTTTTTCCCTCGCCGGTTTTCATCTCCGCGATATTGCCCTGGTGCAGCACGACACCGCCAATGATCTGCACGTCAAAATGCCGCATGTCCAGGGTCCGCCTGGAGGCTTCGCGGACCACGGCAAACGCCTCCGGCAGGAGGTCTTCCATGGACGCGCCGTTTTCAAGCCGGGATTTGAACGCGGGGGTCATGGCCGCCAGATCCTGGTCGCTCATCTGGGCCATTTTCGGCTCAAGCGCTCCCACTGTCTCGACAATGGGGTTGAGCCGCTTCAATTCCCGGTCGTTTTTACTGCCGAATATGCGGGTTAAAAAATTTCCTGCAATGCTGAAACTCATAATAATCGATATTTCCCCGGGTTAAACCGGATCTCAATTGTTGAGGGATGACTGGTCCTGCGATAATTCGCGCTTCTTATATCAATGCCATCACAGCCTTTATGGCATTTTGTTGAATTATACCAAATCCATTGCCAATCACAACTGTTTTTCCAGCCGAACCCGGCCCCCTGCTGATATCACGTCTGAAGCAAAATAGGCACGGACCTTGCGCCAGTCAAGCCCTTTTGCAGAACCCCCAGGGGACAGACTTCCAGTCTGCGGGTCGAGGCCAATAAACCCCGGGGACAGCCCCCCCTGCCTCCCGTGACGCATTACTTCAACCCGGGAGACGGAATTGAATTCCGTCCCCTGGAGGCCCTGCCAATCGAAGCCGACCCCGATACCGACCCCGATACCGACCCCGAAAAAACCGGCAGCATGAATGGATACTGGCGACCCGGAAAAGAAGGGAGCAGGGCCGCATCCATAAACCCGACCCGCTTACCGGTCTACCAAAAAGGACGCAAACAGAAAGACCACGCACCGGATAGACCGGCACATGGTCTTTCAATGAAACGCGATTGACGTAAAAACAAGCTCAATCCACCGGCATGATTACATCAGGCCCAGTTTAAACTTCATGGAGTTGAGCGTATTTTTCATCAGCATGGTAATGGTCATGGGGCCCACGCCACCCGGGACCGGTGTAATGGAGCCGGCGATTTCCTTGGCGGCGTCAAAGTCCACGTCCCCCCTGAGGATGGCCACGGTCTTGCCGGTCTTTTCGCTGACCTTTTCACCCACCCGGTTGACGCCCACATCGATCACACAGGCGCCCGGCTTGATCCACTCCGGCTTTACCAGCCCGGGGACCCCGGCGGCAACGATGAGGATGTCAGCCCGCTTGCAATGAGCGGCCAGGTCCTTGGTGCGGGTGTGAACGATCGTCACGGTTGAGTTGGCGCCGGGGCCTTTCTGAACCATCATGTTGGCAATGGGCTTGCCCACGATGTTGGAACGGCCGACCACAACCACTTCCGCACCGCTGGTTTCAACGCCGGCGCGAACGATCATTTCCTGGATGCCCGCCGGGGTGCAGGGCGCGAACTTCACCTCGGAGCCCCCGATCATCAGGCGGCCGACATTGACGGGATGAAAGCCGTCCACATCCTTGTCCGGGTCGATGGCGTTCAGGATCTTCTTGTCGTCGATGTGCTTGGGCAGGGGCAACTGGACCAGGATGCCGTTAATGGAATCGTCCTTGTTGTACTTGTCGATCAGCGCCAGCAAGTCCGCCTCGGAGATATCCGGGGACTGGTTTTCCTGGATTTCCTTGAATCCCAACCGCTCGGCGGTCTTGATCTTCAGCGTGACATAGGAAACGGATGCCGGATCCTGGCCAACCAGAATGGTCACAAGACCGGGGACAACCCCTTTTTTCTCCTTGATGTCTTTTACTTCCGCTGCAATTTCTTCAAGGATTTCTTCCCGTATTTCGGTTCCCTTAATCAATTTTGCCGTCATTTTTTTCTCCTTTTCAAAAAGTGTTTAACATCCATAAAAGCGTCCCGATACATAAATGCGCCATAAAATTTACAATTTCCAGCATCAAACCCCTTTGGGCGGGTCTATACCGGAAACGGCGTCAAATCCAGTCCCGCCTGTTCATCCAGGCCCAGCATGATATTCATATTCTGCACGGCCTGGCCTGCGGCCCCCTTGACGAGATTGTCGATGGCAGACATGAGGATCAGCCGTCCGTGATCCCGGTCCACCACAAAGCCGAGATCGCAGTAATTGGTCCCCCGGACGTTGCGGGTGTCCGGTGGGCGGCCGGTTTTTGATATCCGGATGAAACGTCTGCCGGCGTAGCAATCGGCCAGGCATTCATAAAGGGTCTCATCCGCAATGTCTCCGGACAATGCTGCATAAAGGGTGGTTTCCATGCCCCTGCTCATGGGCAGGAGATGGGGGACAAAGGTTATGTCCACCGCAGTGCCTGCAAGGCCGCTCAATATTTCCTCCATTTCCGGCTCATGGCGATGGGCGGCCACCTTGTAGGCCTTGAAGGACTCGGCCACCTCACTGTACAGGGAAGCGACGGACAAACCCCTGCCCGCACCGCTGACACCGGATTTTGAATCGGCAATAATGGCGGACGGAACCACAATGCCTTCCCGGACAAGGGGCGCCAGCGGGAGCAATACGCTGGTGGGGTAGCAGCCGGGGTTTCCTATAATATCAGCGGTCTTTATCCTGTCTGTAAAAACCTCGCTCAGGCCGTATACGCTATGGGCAAGCAGGTCCTGTGCCGTATGGGCCGTGTAAACCGATTCATAGGCACCGGCATCGGAGAAGCGAAAATCCGCCGAAAGGTCGATCACTTTTTTGCCGTTCGCATGAAGGCCGGGGACGATTTCCATGGGCAGTTGATGCGGAAGGGCCGTAAATACGATATCGGTCCGGTCGCAAACCGAATCCATTGAAAAGGCTTCGCATTCCAATTCGACCGCGCCGGTAAACGACCGGTAAATCTCGTGAAACGGCACACCGGCATACTGCCGGGACGTCAAAACAGACAGCTTGACCGCCGGATGGCCGGCAAGTATCCGGACGAGCTCCGCGCCTGCATACCCGGTCGCACCGATGACACCGACCCTCGTCATTGTCCATCCTCCAGCTTACCGTGTCGCTATTTGGGGGAATCCATGATCTTTACCGCCGTTGCCGGCGCAAATGGCGCCCCCGGCTTCCGAAATCCAATCCACATATCGATATCAAAGCTTCAATGCAATTTCAAGGCGTTTATGCCTGCCGCAGCGATTGTTGTAACCGCCTGCCCTCTTATCTTATACCGTACGCGGTATAATTTCATCGAATCCGCCCATGGCCGGGTCAAAATCAATGATGCGCATCGTGTCTTCCCGGATTCCCGCAAGGGGCAGGGGATCGAAAAACGCATCCCTGTCCAACCGGTTCAGGAAAGCCCAGTCAAGGGGGCGCGGGAGCGGCGAGGGGAGCGCTTCCATGCGCAGCACCGACACGTGCAGGTGGGGAGGAAGCGGGGTTTTTTGAGGATCTGCCGGCGCGATGTGCGCAATGCCCTGCCCTTCTGACAGCACCGAACCCGGGCGCAGCCCCTTTAGGGGCACCACATGGGCATACAGCGCCCAGACGGGCGCGCCCGTTCCCAAACCGCACAAATGACGGCAAACGACGGTTTGTCCGATGAAATCGTCGATAATGACCTCAACAACGACGTCCCCCATCACGGGAACGATGATGGAGGGGTCAAGCCGATATGTCTTAGCGCCGTCTGCCTCGAAAAAAAACAGATCAGCACCCTCGTGGGTAAACGGCCTCGGCCGGCCAGCCCCCCACCATGAACTGCGGCTGCAAAAAAGCATGCCCGGGTAAAACAGCCACCTTCTGAAACCAAGGCGGTCCAGGCGGTTTATGGCGATCAGCCGGTCTGAAAAGGTCGTTTTCATACGCCGGCTAAAAAAAAAGATTATGGTTCGCTCTGTTTTGCAAGTGCATCATAGCGCTCAGCCTCGCCGAACTCTTTCTTTTTGAAAAAAATACTTGAAACCCTGCTGAAATACACGGCCCGGTTGTCCGGGTCCTCCCGGGCCAGGCCGAGATAGATATCCAGCAGGTTCTTGGACGTCTCACCGTCCTGGTAGCAAAGCTCGGCATACCGGCGCTTGAGAAACGGGTCCGGCCGGGTTGCGCACGACAGGCACTTGTTGATGATATCCGCGTAAAGCGCTTTTGCCGCCTGTGTCCGCCCCGAAAGCTCATATGTTTTTGCCAGGGCGCGGGTGACGATTTCGTCTTTTCCATGAATGGCTTCATAGTCATTGAAAACCGCTTCAGCAGCATCATATTCTTTGTTCTGAATCCGGTTTTCACCCTGGAGGATCAGAATCGCCTTTGAATCGGCGATGCTTTTGGGCACGTTTGACAGCAGGCGGCCGGCCCGGTCATATTCTTTTTTCTCCCAGTATATTTCGCAGAGGAGCTGGTAGGCGCGGGGCTGCTCCGGGTTCTGCGCGACATAAGTCTCAAGCAGGTCGACCGCCTCGTCATAGGCTTCAAGGTGAATGAGGGCGGTTGCCAGTTCGAGGGGAATGAGGGTGGAGCCGCTGTTTTCTTCCATTGCATCTTCCAGGTATGCTGCGGCGGCTTCAAAATCCCCTTCATTCAACGCGACATATCCTGAAACAAAAGCGTCCCCGTAGCTGGAATAGGCGTCCTTGAGTTCTTCAGGCAGCGCGCTCAACAGGACGCTGAACAACTCCTCTTCATATGCCTCATCCTCGTCCCAGTCCTCTTCCCAATCTTCATCGCCATGGGCGACGGTGTTCCCGGCATGTCCGCCCGGCTGTACCGGGGCAGCCGGCGCACCGCCGGACAATAAGGACATGCTTTTCTCAATATCGCGTTTCAGCCCGCTGTCGGCGGCGAGTTCCAGGGCCAGCTGGTAAAGGTCGCCGGCATCGGCAAACTCCCTGGCCTTTACCATGATTTCGGCGTTTTCCAGGTGCTTTTTCGCAAGCCCGTTGCGGGCATTGAGGTGCTTGTCATTGATCCGCCCCTTGAGGTGGGCCTTTTCAGGAAAACGCTTGTCAATCTTGTCCAACGCTTTTTCATATTCCATCAGGGCATCGCCAAACGCCCTGATATTCATGAATTCATCACCCCGCTGCTCGTGCGCCTCAGGGGGTTTGCCGGAAAAAATACCAAAAAGCCCCATGCTTCCTCCTGGAAATAATTGATCGGTTCAAACTGAATCAATGGTGGTGTGCATTACAATTAAACGCCGCCCTGCTGCCTGTCAATGGTTTCCTTTGATTCACTGTTCTTAGAAATGAAATCCTCGGCAGTAGTGCGGTTTTTGCTGGAAAGGTGAAATAAGGCCCCGGAGAGGCAATAGCGTATAGCACGTGATTTCAACCACCGATTAAAGAGGATCAAATAATTTGTACTAGGTAAGGCGTTGCATAATAGGATCGGTCTCCTCACCCCGGCAGGGGTGACATCATATAGCCGGTGGTTTCAACCACCGGAAATGGTTATGACAATTTTTACATTTTAGTCCTGAAGGGACG
>SKZX01000005.1 GCA_007127175.1 Desulfobacterales bacterium | reverse complement strand
CCGTGACCATGGCGAACATCCGTGCAGGGAACCAGTTGCCGGCCAGTTTGAGCATGCACACGAACGCCACGGCGACCGATGCGCCGATGAGCAGGCGTCCTGCGGCAGCTGCACCGATCCCCGGCGAAAAAGCAAAGAGCAGGGTGCCGGCCCCGGCAATGAAGGCCCCGGCTGTAAGCATCCGCCGCGGCCCCCAGGTGTCCGCCAGAATACCCGTGGGGACCTGCATGGCCACGTAGCTGTAGAAATAAAATGCCGACAGGTTACCCAGGGCGGCTGCCCCGATGGAAAAATCGCGCATGAGCTCCCCGGTCATGACCGCCGGGGCGACCCGCTGGAAAAACCCCATCATGTAGAACAGGGCGGCCAGACCCCATATGAACCATGCGAGTTTGAGCGGTGGTGTTTTGGTAGTCATTTGCATCCGTCAAAAAGGTTGTGATTGCAATGGTATTTGTTTGTTTCTATTATTAGTGCCAAATCCTGTTTTTTCCATCATTAATTCAACAATCAAACAAAAACCAAGCGGTTTGTTTTCTGTTTGCCGGTTTCGGCGCCTTTGCCAGGCCTTGCCGGCTGCCTGTCTTGCGGGTGACAGAACAGGGCCGCGGACGGCTCAGGAGGCTTTATGGAAAACCACGATGTGATCGTTTTCGAGCCCTACCCTTTCAGTGCGGGCCAGAAAATCAATATTGCGGGCGGTCCCAGGAAAGGGGATTGGGAGGTGGTATCGGCAACGGAGAAAACGGTTAAGCTCCGCTGCCCTGTGAGCTTCAGGGAGTTCGAGTGGGACCGGTTCTGCTATGTGGTCCGGGAGGAAAAGGGCGCACCCTGGCCGAAAAAGCCGTAATACGGTCTTCCGTTTACATGACCATGTCAGCCAGCCAGTACAGCCCCATCCCCACCAGCACGGTGCCCCCCAGGCTTCGGGTTTTGACGGCAAACAGGAGCGTGGGCACGGCAACGATGAGTTCGGGCTTTCCCAGTTCAAGGGTCCGCCCCACAGGGTCGGCAAAAAGGATGGGCGCGACCAGGGCGCTTAAAATGGCAACCGGTATCAGGCCAAGCCATTCCACGAACCATTTCGGCAGCTGCCTGTGGGCCAGGTATACAAGGGGGAGCGCCCGGGGCAGGTAGGTCACAAGCCCCATCCCGCCGAACAGGATCAGGAGGTCTGCTAAGCTCATGCGCCTCTTTCCCAAATCCGTTTCAGCAGGTAGCCGACGGTGGCGGCCGCAATGGATGCGCCTACGATATAGGATGCCCCGGGCAGCGCAATATACCAGGCAATGGAAATCAGCGCCGCGACCAGGGCGGTGATGACATGGATCATGCCGTACACCTGGATGACCAGCAGGCATATGAACATGCCCGTGAGGGCGTAATCGATCCCGAAAGCCCCCTCGGGGACGAACTGGCCTGCCAAGGCCCCCGCTATGCTGGCGCAGATCCAGGCGGCATTGGACAGGTGATTGACGGCCAGCGCATGCCAGGGGCTCCAGTTGCCGCCGCGGAAGCGCGACATGTTCACGGCAAAACTTTCATCGGTGACCCCGTATGCGAACAGCGCCAGAAACCGGCGGCTGATGCCGGAGAGGTGCACCGCCAGCGCGGAGCTCATGAGGGTGTGGCGCAGGTTGACAAAAAATGTGGCTGCAATGATTGCCGGCGCCGCAGCGCCTGAGGCAAGCATGGCAACGGCGATGAACTGGGCGCTTCCGGCAAACACCATAACGGACATGAGCCCCACCGCCCACCATTCCAGGCCGTTCTGACGGGCCAGCACGCCGAACGCCAGCCCGATGGGAAGGTAGCCCAGGCATATGGGCCAGGCGGCGGCCGCACCCCGGCGAATGACCTCGCCGGCAACCGGCGTTTCACATGATCCGTTTTTTTCGTTTTGCGGCATTTGTCCGGCCGTCTGCCCTATGGTACCAGGAGAAGGGTTTAAAACACGGGAAAAATACGCCCCGGACTATTGATACAGCGCATCGATCTCCTGGGCGTATTTTTCGTAAATGGCCCGGCGCTTCATTTTCTGCGTGGGGGTCAGCTCCCCGGTTTCTTCGCTGAACGCCCGGGGAAGCAGGCGGAATTTCTTGATCTGTTCATAGCGCGCCAGGTTCCGGTTTACCCCGTCCACCCGCTCCTGGAAGAATTGCACGATTTCAGGATGCTGGATCAGGTCGTCGTTGCCCATTTCGGGTATACTTTTTTCCCGTGCCATTTCCGCCACCAGGTCGAACCGGGGCACGATCAGGGCTGTAATATAGTTGCGCCCGTCGCCGATGACGCAGGCCTGGTCCACATACGGGTCCATGATCAGCGCCATCTCAACGGGTTGGGGTGCGATGTTCTTGCCGCCCGAAGTGACAATGAGCGATTTCTTGCGGTCCGTAATCCGGAGCATGCCGTCCGCATCGAACTCCCCGATATCCCCTGTTTTGAAAAAGCCGTCCTCGGTGAATTCTTCACGGGTTTTGTCCGGCTGATTGAAATAGCCGGCATCCTTGGAAAAGACCTGGGGGCCTTTCACCAGCACTTCGCCGTCCCGGGCGATGCGGATTTCCGTATCCTTGCAGGGACGCCCCACGCAGCCGGGTTTGATGATAAAGCGGGGGGATATGAGCTTGGACACCACCGTAATTTTCAGGACGCCCTTGAGCGATTTAAAGGGGCATTTGCCGCTGCCCTGCATGACGATCATGGTGTCGACGAGCCAGTCCATGGCTTTTCTGTATATCCATTTGTCCGGCAAAGGTTCCGTAAACACGGGGGCGTTTGAGGTGATGGCCGAGGTGGTTTCCGTAAGGCCGTATCCTTCGGTGATGGTAATGTTCATGCTGCGGAAGAACCGGGTGATGTCAGCGGGCAGGGGCGCACCGCCGCTGCCGGCAACAACCAGCCGGTCAAAACCGATCACCTTCCGGATTTTGTCAAAAACCATCGAGTTGGCAAGGGCGAATTTCAACCCGAGGGCCGGCGGCAGGGGATTGCCCGCGATGAGGTGATCAGCGGCCTTATTGCCTGTGGTCATGGCCCAATTGAAGATTTTTTTCCGGCGGCCGGTCAGTTTTTCGCCGTGCTGCGTGACGGCATCATAGATTTTTTCGTACAGCCTGGGAACGGAAAAAAGGATGTTGGGCCGGACATCCAGCAGGTCTTCCTGGATGGTGTTGATGCTGCGGGAAAAATTAATGGTGGTGCCAAGCGCCATTTGCAGATGGTAATCGGCGGTCCGCGCCATGATATGGCACAGGGGAAGAAAACAGAGGCTTTCCAGGCGAACGCCCCGGTCGATGATTTTCTTCGGAATGGGGGTGCTTATGAGGACATCTGTCTGGGCCTTGAAATTGGCCTGGCTCAGCACGACCCCCTTGGGGTTGCCCGTGGTGCCGGAAGTATAGATGATGGCCCCGGTATCGGTGCTTTTCAAGGCTTTGCGGCGCTGGTCGAATTGCGCCCTGGCGGATGGGGAATCAGCGCCTTTTCGCATCAGGCCGTCATAATCGATGACGCAGGGGTCAGGGGGGTCCGCCACCGGCGACAGGCTGACGATGAATTCAAGGGATGGGACCTGGGCCTTGATGCGAAGCGCCTGCGCCATCAGCTCACGGTCTCCGGCAATAACCGCCTTTGCGCTGCAGTCATTAAGGATAAAGGCCAGTTGATTGTCCGTGCTGGTGGGGTAAATAGGGACGCCGATCCCCCCGGCGCCCTGTATGGCCTGGTCGGCGATGACCCAGCGGGGCCGGTTGCGGGAAAAAAGCCCGATGCGGTCGTTTTTGGCAATCCCCGATTCAATGAGGCCTGCCCCCAAGTCCCCGGCCTCCCGGGCCGCCTCCCCCCAGGTGATATCCGTCCATTGGGGGCAGGGTTCGCCGTTTTTCAGTTTGGCCCGCATGAACACGTCATTTTCAAATCGCCGGGCCTGGGTGAAAAACAATCCGCACTGGGTGTCTTCGGTTTGATACGCGTATGCCACGGTTCCCTCCTGATGTTTTCAGGTTTGCATACAAAATTTTGCATGTGGAACAGCAAAGAGCATGGGATAGAGGGGTTGCCTGTTGAAACAAAAAGCTGAAAAAAACTATAGCCGGAACAGCCGTAAAATGACACTATAAACTTTAACGAACATTCGTTTTTTTAAACGGCATATTGCCGGATTTTAAAGGGGTGCGCAGGGGCGGGGAGGCAATGCAGCACAAGATTCTACTGACTACTTTAGCCGCGGTATTCATCGTTTACATGGGGATGGGCATCATCGTGCCCATATTGCCCATATATGCCACCGAACTCGGGGCCACCGGGTTCGCCCTGGGCGTCATTATCGCCGCATTCGCTTTGAGCGGGGGTCTGCTGCAGCCGTTTGTGGGTCATTTTTCAGACCGTTACGGCAAAAAGGGGTTTTTCGTCGCGGGGCTTTTCATGTTCAGCCTAACCGGCTACGCCTATACCTTTGCCGGGTCCGTTTCGGACCTGGTCCTGATCCGCATTTTCCACGGGGCCGGGTCCGCCATGGTCGTCCCCATCGCCATGGCCTACATCGGTGAGCTCACCGGCGGCAAGGCCGGAAAGCATATGGGGATGTTAAATATCGCCATTTTTGCCGGCATCGGGGGCGGCCCCATGCTGGGCGGCATTTTTCTCGATATCTGGGGACAGAATGCCGCTTTTTACGCCATGGCGGCCCTCAGCCTTTTGTCCACCCTGCCGGTCATCTTCCTTCTTCCCAGGCAGATTGCCGGGGCTGCGAAGTCAAAAGATACAATGGCAGCGGTATTCCGTCGAATGCTGCGAAGTCGAAGGGTCATGGGCATACTGCTGTCGCGAATGGCGACCATGATCATCATGGTTCCCACTTTTGCGTATCTGCCGCTGCTCATGACCCGGAACATGACCGCCAGCGGCACAGAGATCGGCATGGTGATCGCCGTGCGCACCATTGTCAATGCCATCTTCCAGGTTCCATTCGGCAGCCTGGCGGACCGGTGGAATAAAAACAGGCTTCTTTTTGTCGGCTCTACGGTCGTCGGCTGCGGTATGCTGGCAGTGCCCTCTGCAGGGAGTTTTCCGGCCCTTTTGATGTTGTTTGCGGTGATCGGGCTGGGCGAAGCCGTTTCGTGGCCGGCCCTGGGTGCACTGGCAGCCAAAGAAGGCGCCACGTACGGGCAGGGCTCAATGATGGGGGTCTTCAACATGGCAATCAACGCGGGGCTTTTTATCGGGGCGATGGGCGTCGGTGTACTGGTCGACTGGTTGGGCATCGCGTGGGCGTTTTACATTGTGGGGATATTCCTTTTCGCAAGCACGGCCTTATCCGCCGTGTTGATCAGGTCTTAGGCGGCGCTTCATCATCCGGAAAAACGGGGGCCCGGTTTTCCAAAAACGCTCCCACACCGTGAAAACACTCACCGGAAGCAATCAATGACACCGCCAGGTTTTCTTCCAGGTCCAGGCTCTCTTCCAGTGTCTGACTCCTGCTTTGACGGATGACCTTCAATGCGCTTCGCACGGCGCGGGGCCCGTTTTCCGAGATCATGTCCGCAAGCGCCAGGGCATCGTCCATGCAGCGGCCGGGCCGGCTGATCCGGTTTGCAAGCCCGAGGTCGAGGGCTTCTCCGGCTGAAACCTTCCGGGCCGTCAGAACCAGATCCGCTGCCCGTGACGGGCCGATGAGCCGGGCAAGGCAGGCGCCGCCACCCCAGTCCGGCATCAGCCCTAAACGGACCTCGGAAAAACAGATCACCGCATCCGGGTCCATGACCCGCAGGTCGCAGCGCACGGCCAACTCCGCGCCCCCCCCGTAAGCCAGGCCGTTGACGGCGGCAATAACGGGCACCGGCAGGGAAACAAACGCATCCACGATGCTGCGTATGTCGCGGATGAGTCGACCGGCAGGGGCGTTTTTCGATTTTTCCATAGCGGAAACAAGGTCTGCCACCCATGGGTTGTCCGGATTGACGTCAAAACCGGCTGAAAAAAGCCCTTCCGCGCCGGTGATCACAACCACACGGGGAAGGTTTTCGTTTATTTCACGCGTGATGCGCCCGAGCCCGACGAACATTTCCGCGCTGAATGCGTTCTTCCGCCGGGGGCGGTTAAGATGGACAACCGCCACACGGCTTTTTCGCTCCAGAAAAATATCTTTCTCGGACATGGCACTTCTCCCGGCAGGGATAGCGTTGATGGGAATGTTGTCATTATTATTTTCTGCATTACATTAAACAGTTAAAATATCAACCTGAAACCCTATGATCTGTCTGAACAGGAGCATTAATGAACCTTTTATCCTTTGGGGTGGTCTACCTGATTCCCGCCAGTGTTGTCCTGGGATACCTGCTGGGTGGTGGCTTCACCTTTATCACCCCTGTTTTCGTATTCGGCGTGGTCCCGGTCCTGGATGCCATCATCGGGAAAGACCTCAAAAACCCCGCACCGGGGGAAGAAGAGCGGCTTGACGCGGACCTGCGGTACCGCCTGCTGACATGGTTGTGTGCGCCGCTTCAGGTCGCCGTTGTATTCTGGGGCGCATGGGTGGTGAGCAGTGGCGCGCTGTCGCCGCTGGAAATGGCTGGATTTATTGTGTCCATGGGGATTTCATCCGGTGTAATGGGCATCAACGTGGCCCACGAACTGACGCACCGGGTCAACGGCCGGTTTGAAACCGCATTGGCGAAAATCATGCTCTGGACGGTCTTTTACATCCACTGGGGGCTGGAGCACGTGGTCGGGCACCACCGCTTCGTGGCTACACCGGAAGATCCGTCCACGGCCCGCATGGGCGAATCCTTTTACCGGTTTCTGCCCCGGACGGTTTTCGGGGCCTTCAACAGCGCCTGGGCATTCGAAGCCGAAAGGGTGGAGAAAAAGGGGCATCCGGTGTGGAGCCGCCACAACCGGGTGGCCGCAGCTCTGGCTGCCTACGGTGCGCTGGTCGTGTTTGTCGCCCTGGTGTTCGGCCCCTGGGCGCTGCTCTATTTCATGCTCCAGGCCGTGGTCGCCTTTTCCCTGCTGGAGGCGGTCAATTACATCGAGCATTACGGGCTGCTGCGGGGCCGTCGGCCCGATGGCGCCTACGAACCGGTCGCGCCGGTGCATTCCTGGAATTCCAGCAACTGGTTGACCAACCGGTTTTTATTCAACCTTCAGCGGCATTCGGACCACCATTACCGGCCCGGCCGAAGGTACCAGTCCCTGGAACACCATGAGGAGAGCCCCCAGCTCCCCACCGGTTATGCAGGCATGATCCTCCTTGCCCTGGTACCGCCCCTGTGGAAAAGGGTCGTCGACCCGAAGTTGACGGGGCTCCGGCCCCGGAAGTGACATGACGCGGTATTGACGAGCCCATGAAAGTGACGCACTGAATAAGTGTTGACAGTAAATCTCTTTTGGCCATAATCTAACGCATTAAAAATACGAAGGTTTTTTTGTTAAATGCGGTTTGCCGGAAGCTGCCGCATGATTATCGCGTTTGCCAGTATGGCCTAATGCATCTGTTTTTTTTATTTTAAGTGCAACTGCATTAAATCGTTATTCCAGGGGGTGACCATGTCGTTTTATCCTTTTTCAACAAGGGGGATGATCGCGTATGTTCCGGTAATCTTTTTTTCTTTGCTGATTTTCTGCTGTCCTGCCCGGGCTTCAGAAAACTGGCAGGGGTATATGCCGCCGGTTTTAGACGGTGCCAAGGTCCATCACCAGGAGGTGGCCGATTTCGACCGATATCGGTTGGTCGCAGGACCCACACAGGATTATGTGGACGAATCGGGAAGCCGTATTGTCGAGATCCAGGATATATTGGAAATCGAGGGGCGCATCTCCAAAACGCTCTATCGCGGCGGGGAAGGCAGTTCCCCCTACCAGGTTTTCCGCTTCTATTCCGAGTGGCTGCAGCATGCCGGTTTCACAGAAATTTTTTCTTGCACGCCTGAGGATTCGGGAAGGCGATTCGTCAATTACTGGTACCGGGAGAACGCGTTTGACCGGGATTACGGGTTCAGGAATTCCGGCCCGATCACCGGCGCCAATTTTTACAATTATATCGCAGCCCATAAAGCGTCGGACCAGGGCGACATCTATGTATCCATCATTATCACCCAGGGGGGGACCATCGGCTGGCCGCAGCCGGGGTTCAGGATCGACGTGGTGGAAGAAAGCCGATTTGAATTCGAGATGCAGGAGGCTACGGGAGGATTCGAGGCGGAGTTGAAAGAAAAAGGCTTCAGCGCTTTTTACGGTATTTTGTTTGATACCGGTAAATACCAGGTTAAGGCGGAATCGGCTGAAACTATCGGGCAGATCGCTGATTACCTGAAAAATAACAGCCATGAACGCTTCTATATCGTGGGACATACGGACGGTGTCGGCGCTCTGGAACTGAATATGGAGCTGTCGAAAAACAGGGCGAAAGCGGTAGCCGAAGCGTTGGCCGCATCCGGCATAGCGCTGGAGCGCCTTGTTCCCCAAGGGGTCGGGCCGCTTGCCCCGGTGGCCACCAATGACACACCGGATGGCCGGGCCAAAAACCGCCGTGTGGAATTGGTAAGAATCACACCGTCTGCCGGTTTGGCAGGTGCTGTCCCATCATTAGGCGGCGGCCCCCGAACCGTTGAACCTTCCAAGGCGGCAGGGGCGGCGGCGTCAAACATTTCAGATACAGCAAGCAGGATCGCTGATGCGGTGAAAGGGGCGGCATCCGGCGTCAGTGCGGACCCCGAACAATTGCCGCCTCAACCGGAGAAAAAATTGATCCCCGTGCCCGACGTCACGGGTCTGTGGAAAATACCGGCTACAAATAATCTGAAAAAAGCCGGGTTTCAAGTGAAGCCAACGGGAAGAAATGTGGGTCGCGTAACCCGTCAATCTCCTAAAAGTGGCGCTTTGCTTGAACCCGGATCAACGGTTACCATTACAATCGGCAACTGAGGCAATGATGCGCGGTTTTTTTCCGGTAAGGAAGAATGGGCTGCAGAAACCGTTGTGGTGATGCGATGCCTGCGGGAATTACGTGAAAAGGGCAATGGAGAATGTTTCAATGTCTAATCAATTCAGAATAATCGGTTTTATGGCGGCAATCGGGGTGCTGATGGCTGCATGCAGCGGTTCCGCTCCGATAAACCGGGGCCTTTCAGCGGACGGCAGGCTCGCCCCTTGCCCGGACAAGCCCAACTGCGTTTCAAGCTTAGCGCCGGCTGATGACAAACGTCACTTTATCGCTCCTATTGCAGCGGATGAAGCGGCATGGCAGCGGCTGCCCGGCATACTGGCAGACATGCCGGGATTCCGGATCATCCGGCAGGAAGATCTCTACCTGCAGGCCGAGGCCACCACCCGCATCTGGCGCTTTGTGGACGATGTGGCGTTTTTGTATGACCCCGGACAGTCCCTTATCCATGTCCGTTCCGCCTCCCGCGTGGGGTATTCGGACCTGGGCGCCAACCGCAGGCGCATCGAGGCTATTCGGGCACGGCTTGGGGGTTGAAAGGTCTCTTCAAAAATTTTCAGGCACAACGCGGGCACACAAAATAAAAAAAGGGTTTATGGAATGCAATAAACCCTTGTCATTTCTGGTGGGCGGTACTGGGATTGAACCAGTGACTTCTACCGTGTGAAGGTAGCACTCTCCCGCTGAGTTAACCGCCCTTTACAGCCAATAAATAGAAAAATAATCCCCCTGAAGTCAAGCATTGTTTTCAAAATCTGCCGGGTCCGGTGCTTCCAGGGGAAGATCGGGGGTCTGGTAGTTCGTTTTCGGTTTCGGGGAAGGCCGGACGGTTTCCTCGATTTCATCGGGACTGGGAAGGTCCTTGATGTCCTTGAGGTCGAAGGTTTCAAGGAACTTTTTCGTTGTGCCGTAGACCAGCGGCCGACCAGGTACCTCGCGGCGGCCGAGGACCCGGATCAGTTTTTTTTCCTGGAGGAACCGTAGGGTATTGCCGGAGTTGACGCCCCGGATGTGCTCCACTTCGCTTCGAAGCACCGGCTGACGGTAGGCCACGATGGCAAGCGTTTCCATGGCAGCGCGGCTGAGCCTCACGGGCGCGGGCTCCCTGAGCTTGTGAATGTATTGCTTGTATTCCGGACGGGTCCTGAACTGGTACCCCCCCGCCACTTCATGCAAAATGATGGGGCCTTTCCGGGTGTCGTAGTCGGATGCCAATTCGTTTATGGCGCGGCGGATTTCTGCTGCGGGGAGGTCTGAGAGCACGGTTTTGACCTGGTCAACGGTCAGGGGGCCGTCGGCAACGAAAAGGAGGCTTTCAATAATATT
>SKZX01000314.1 GCA_007127175.1 Desulfobacterales bacterium | reverse complement strand
TGGTCTTCAAAAATTGCTTGGTCTTGCATCCTTTCCACGACGCATTGAGTGTATTGACAATTCAGGCCTTGGCGGGAAAGATATGGTGTCCGGGATTGTCGTCTACGAAGACGGCGCACCGAAAAAACCAGATTACCGTAAATACAGGCTCGACAATATTGACCTTCAGGATGACTATGCTGCCATGGCCCAGGTGCTGGAAAGGCGCTTTTCTGATGTCCGGGAGGCGGAATCGCTGCCCGACCTGCTCCTGGTGGATGGCGGAAAGGGGCAGTTGAATATCGCGGCTGCCGTTCTGAAAGAAAAGGGGTTCGATGGGCGTGTCCCCGTCATCGCCATTGCCAAAAACGAAGATCATAAAGATAAAAAGGAACCCTGCGACCGGGTGTTTATCCCGGGGCGCACCAATCCCGTCAACTTTGCAAAACAGCCCCGCCTCTTGATGTTTTTGATGGAAATCCGGGATGAAGCGCATCGGTTCTGTATCGGTTTTCACAGGCGCAAAAGAAACAAGCGGGCCATGCAATCCGCCCTTGACGCGGTTTTCGGGATCGGGGAAAAGCGAAAAAAGACGCTTCTTAAGCACTTTGAAACCATCGACGGCATCCGGCGGGCAGACCCTGAAACCTTGGCGGGTCTGCCCGGGATGAATCGTGCTGCGGCAGAATCAATAATTAAAGCCCTTGGCGCAGAAAATAACAGGGCAGTGGATTGAATCGCTGCATAAAATGCCGGACATGAACGGTCGGCCGGCAACTTCTTTCGGCCGTATTTGACGACTTCGTAAAAGTCCAATAGCTACGTTACGCGCGATTTCCGAAAAAATTCACGTACGCTAAGTACTCTCAATTCTTCGAAAATCGCACAAGCCTTGCTCTTGAACTTTTTCACAAAGTCGTCTGAAACCGACTTTACGATACTGTCAAATTTCTTTGTTGGGGTCTTGTTTCAAATTTTCGAAATAATCGCGTACGTCTCCGGTTTGAAACAAGACGCCCCAACGATCTTGACCCGAAATCCGAATTTTGAGATGGGTTCTACAACCGGGCCATGTCATCCACGAGTTTACGGACGGCATCCGCCGATTTCATGAGCGCCGTCCTTTCCTCTTCGGTCAGGGTGATTTCAATGATCTTTTCGATCCCCTTTTTCCCCAGCTTGACCGGCACGCCGATAAAAAGACCGTTTATGCCATACTCGCCTTCAAGGTAGACGGCGCAGGGGAGTATCTTTTTCCTGTCTTTGAGGATTGACTCCGCCATTTCGACAGCCGCTGATGCCGGCGCGTAAAACGCACTTCCGGTTTTGAGCAGGGAAACGATCTCAGCCCCCCCGTTCCGCGTGCGTTCAACAATGGCGTCGATACGATCCTTTTCCATCATTTCCGTGATGGGAATGCCTGCAACCGTTGAATACCGGGGCAGGGGGACCATGGTGTCGCCGTGCCCGCCAAGAACAAAAGCATGGGTGTTTTCAACCGAGACATCCAGCTCTTCGGCAATAAAGCACCTGAAACGGGCCGAATCGAGGACGCCTGCCATGCCCATCACCCTGTTTTTCGGAAAGCCGCTGACATCATGCGCCACGTGGCACATGGCGTCCAGGGGGTTGGAAACAATGATCAGGATTGAATCGGGAGATGTTTTCGCAACGTTCTCAACGACATTTTTCATGATGCCGGCATTGGTTTTTATCAGGTCGTCCCTGCTCATACCCGGCTTTCTGGGGATTCCGGCGGTGATGATGACGATATCCGATCCGGCCGTCAATTCATAGTCATTGGTTCCGACGAGACGGCTGTCATGTTTCTCTATAGGGGCGGCTTCTGCCAAGTCCAGCGCTTTGCCCTGGGGAAGTCCCTCCGCAATATCCACCAACACGATATCGCACAGGGCTTTTTCCGCCAGTCTCTGGGCTGCTGTTGCGCCGACATTGCCTGCACCGACGACGGTCACTTTTTTCTGCATCATGATCTCCTTTTTCTAAATCCATGGTTAAAAATAAAGCTTGTGTTTCCCCGGCCGACCTTTTCGGCGGCACGGCCTGGGTTAGCCCCTTAATGCATGATCTACCTGAATATAATGAATACCATTGAAGAATAAAAGCCTTTTTAACGAATTGTAAACCATTACCCCTCAAGGCAGGCATGATCATTAAATGCAGCATCTTGACAATAATTGAGGATTTAGTTAATGTTCATCCAGAAAAGGCTGATTTGTCCGGTTTTCTGTGTCCGGCGCGAATTTTAATCCTCAAAATACTTCGAGTATTCCTGCGGTTTAAATGATCGCCGTCCTTGAACTTGAACAAATTTTCCCGTTTTCGGGTGAACGCGTTAGAACCTTGCTCAATGATCGTCGAAATATGTATTGAGATCATGTCAATTAAAGGTTAATATTAAGCAGTTTGCCGAAAGGTCGTTTTTCAGTGTCGTCATTTCCTGCATCCGGATTTTACATTCGGACATCTGTCCACTCAAAGCATATTGATTTTTAAACATTACACACTCTGCTGCAGGGCGAAAACCAGGATGAACCCCGAACCAAAAATTCTGAGCATGCTCAAGGAGGCTCAGCTCTACAGGCAGCAGGGCTTGTTGGAAGAAACGCTCCAGCAGTACCGGAAAATCGAAAAGACGATCCGGGGCCATAAGACTGC
>SKZX01000350.1 GCA_007127175.1 Desulfobacterales bacterium | reverse complement strand
CAACTTACAACCTACAACCTACAACCTACAACCTACAACCTAAAATGCAAGACCTCACCGGATCGCAAAAAGCCAGGGTGGCTGTACGAAACTTCAAGACCATCGCCAATGCGCTGGCCTTGAGAGGGTATTTCCGCCCGTCGGGGAAAATGGGTCAGGCTTTGGCGGACTGCCTGACCGCGCTCAGCCCGGAGATATACGGGAGCATGAACGACCCCCGGGTCGTGGAGCTGAACGGGCTCGAATACGTTATCGACCGGCTGCCCAGGTCTATTGAAAAGGCCACCCGCCTGATTCTTACCGAGGAAGAGCAGTTCAGTGAACCGGTCTTCGAGAAAATCGTTCCGTTGAAACGCCGGCGCAGCTGCTTTTTGATCAGCGAAACCGAAATATGCTTTGTCATCACCCGGGGACTCAGCGAAATATATGACATTCTGACCCACCTGGCGTTTTTGAATATCGAGGCGAAAAAAATACGAAACCGCATGACCGATGAAACCGGTCATTTTACCGTCGAGTGGCAGGCGCTTGAAGATGCAATGGGAAGCATTGATTCCATGGATGACCGGCAGCTCGACAAGGCCATATGGAACCTGAGCCTGATTCTGGGGCGCTCCTACCGGGAAACCCGGAAAACCTATGAGTACCTTGAGGACAGCAGAAAAAGCGCCAACAGCAACAGCGGCCTTTTCCAGATCGTCTACCAACTCGGCACCCGCGTGTACCGGGAATCCGTGTCGGCGGAGAATTATCTTATCGTCTACATGACCCCATCGCTGATCAATGTCATATCTCACCAGCGATACGGCCAGCAATGGTCCGACGATATAAAGGCGAAGCTGAAAGACCTGGGGCTTGACCGGCGCCCCCTGCATATCATCAGCGCAAACCTGCACAGCGTGGTTAACCTCGTTTACGGGTATGCCGCGGCCAAGGAGTGCCGCATAGCGGCCGGGCATTCGGAAGACCCGCTTTATGCCTTTATTCAGTGCATCGCCCGGGAGGGCGGCGAAATCATCGATTATGCCAGGCAGCATGGCTTTTATGAGCTTCCCGACCGGTCGGGCACACATATTGACTGCCAGATCATCGATACGGCGAAAATCGGGGCTGTCCCCATGCATCCCGAAGTCAAAATCATGCCGGTTGCCGGCGGGGATGCGCCGGTGATCCTGGTCATGGATTATGCCTTTGGCGCACAGGCCTTTGAGGTCATGGACTGCCTGCTCAACCCCTTCCCCGAACCCTCTGAAGCGCGCACGGAAACCCCGATCAATGTCGCTTCCATTTCTATCATGGGAAAGGCCGGCATACTGGCCGGTAACAAAGGTGAGATCATGCTGGCCACCGCCCATGTCATCGAGGGGTCTTCGGACAACTACAGGGTCGACAATGATCTGGACGAAGCTGATTTCGATTCGGACATGCCCGTGTATACAGGACCCATGGTCACGGTGCTGGGAACTTCCCTTCAGAACCGGGATATGCTGCTGCGCTTTCAGAATTCATGGCAGACGGTCGGCCTTGAAATGGAGGGGGGGCATTACCAGCGGGCCATCAGCGCGGCGATCATCAAGGGACACATCTCAAAAGACGTAAAAATCCGTTATGCCTACTATGCATCGGACAATCCCCTGGTCAGCGGGCAGACGCTTGCCGCCGGGGAAATGGGCCCGGAGGGTATCCGCCCCACCTACATGGTCACCAAAGTCATCTTGGAGCGGATTTTATCCGGTTCATGAATGAGCCTGTTTAATGTCCGGAGGAATCAGCGTCCGAGCACGTCCTTGACCGCATCGGCCGCACTGCCGCTCATTTCAACCCCGGAAATCCGGTGCGTCTCAAGCCCCGTAGCCAAGTTCCGTCCGATTCCGCCGCCGATAAGGGTGTCCACCTGTTTATCGGAAAGCCAGCGGGCCATGGCCGGCCCGGCCCTGCGGTCCACGGTAATGGGATTTTCAATGGACTCCAGAAGGTTCCCGCTGCCGTCAAAAATGAGAACAAACGGTGCGCGCGCGGTTTGACGGCTGATGGCGGCATGTTCATCCGGGCCTTCGGTGGCCACCGCGATTTTACGCGCCTGTGTTTCCGCGGCGCTGGCTGGCGTGCCTGCCACGAACATGGCGAGTATGCACACAAGCGCCAGCGTCCATTGCATGGGTTTGGCACTTTTCAGCATGTCAATACCTCCTTGCCTCAATTTTTTTATAATCAGATGCTCATAATGAATTTAAGTTTCATTGCCCCGTTTGTAAACCCCGGTTAGTATCGCTTTGCTCTGAAGATAATTTGAAGGATATGCCAATGGCCGGGTGCATTCCGGTTCCGGTTGCAACGGTCATCCCCGGAGGGGATAAACAATAAAGCCGGTGGTCTCAACCACCGGCTTTACGATGTCGTCCCTGCCGGGGTGGGGTGATGCCAATATGCACCACCCGTACCACAACAGGTCAATTTTAGGTTTTAGTAGCGGTAATGGTCCGGCTTGAACGGGCCTTCCTTGGGAATCCCCAGGTATTCGGCCTGCTTGTCCGAAAGCTTGGTCAGCTTCACGCCCAGCCGGGCCAGGTGGAGCCGTGCGACTTCTTCGTCAAGGTCCTTGGGCAGCGTATATACCTGATTTTCAAGGTCCTCGGTGGCCAGTTTGATCTGGGCCAGTGT
>SKZX01000159.1 GCA_007127175.1 Desulfobacterales bacterium | reverse complement strand
GTGATCAAGATCGGCGCCACGGTCTCTTCAATATCGGCGACGCTTTCGAGCAGCACCGGTTTTCCGGGCTCTCCGGGCAGCTGGAACCGGGCCACCTGGTCTTTGCCTTTTTCTTTTTCATAGCGTACAACGATATCGTAGTTTCGGGCTTCCTGTTTGAACGTGCCGGCGACCAAGCCTTCGAGGTTTGCCCGCAGGGTCATGCCCAGTGTCGCCGGCGACAGCTCATGGTCCGCCAGTACGGGCCGGTTCGGCCGGATTCGCAGTTCCGGTTTTCCGGGGCGAACCGTGGTGTCCACGTCAATCAGTCCCGGCAGGCCCGCTACAATTTCACCGAAATCCGCTGCAAGGGCGTCGAGCACTTCCAGGGACCGGCCGGAGATTTCCATTTCGATCTCCGTTGACTGGCCGCCGAAAACCCCCGGCCTGGCAACGGAAATAACCGCTTCCGGGTAATCACTCAGGCGGAGGCGGATCATTTCCATGAGTTCGTGGATGGTTATGCTGCGTTGATCCCGGTCCGAGAACTTGAGCAGCATCTGGGCCAGATAAACGCCTTCGGAAGTACGGCCGATAACGCCTTCGACCCGGCCCGCCACTGCCAACCGGTGCCGGAGTTCGGGCAGATCGCTGATGCGCCGGTCCACTTCATGCAGGCGTTGCCATGTCTGGTCAAGGTTATACCGGGTCGGGTATTCCAGTTTGATGAAAATCTCCCCCCGGTCGGTCTCTGAAACCAGCGTGGAGCCGATGTCTCCCCCCAGGCGCACGGCATGGATGAAAATGCCGGCAATGCAAAGAATGATGAGGACAGAGACGCCCCGGTGGCGTTCGGCCACAGTGAGCAGACCCCGGTATCCCTCGACCATGCCGGAAAAGCCCCGATTCCACAAGGTTTCCATGTGTGCCAGAAGCCTGCGGCGGTCTCTTTCTTGTTTGGCGAGCAGCAGCGAGCAAAGCATGGGGGTCAGGGTAAAGGAAATAAACAGGGAGACCACGGTCATGATGACCATGGTCAGGGCAAGGGGTCTTATGAACAGGCCCACCTTGCTGACCATCATGGCAAGCGGGAAGAGTACGACCACGTTGGTGGCCGCGCTTGCCAGCACCGCTACAAAACGGGCCCTGGCTCCGGTTGCCGCCGCTTCAGCGGGGCTCCCGGTTTTGCTGAGCCGTTCCGTGATGCCTTCCAGCACAACGATGGAATTGGTTACCAGGATGCCGACGGACATGCCGATGGCGATCAGGGTGGAGGTGTTTAACGTGAAACCGGCCTTTTCCATGAAAAACAGACCGATGATAATGGTCAGCGGCATGGTAAGGCTCACCACCAGCAGGGTGCGGAAATTGTAAAGGAATATGAACAGGATGGCCGCGGTCAATAAAATACCCGCGATCACATTGGACCATGCGCTGGCCACCGTGGCCTCGATGTACCGGCCGTCATCGGTGACCCATACCAGTTCCATCCCGCCGGGGAGGACGGCCTGAAGATCCTCCATTGCGGCGCGCACCCGGTTTGTAACGGCCACGGCATTGGCATCGGCTTTTTTCACGATGCGGATGGTGACGCAGGGCCGGCCGTCTATGGCAGCCCTTTCCCGAAGTTCGGCAGCGGCCATTTCCACCCGGCCCACGTCGGCGATACGGACCCGCTGTCCGTCCTGCCCCTCGATCTGAAGCCGGCTGATATCGCCGGCAACAGGAAAATCCGCGTCGAACTTGACGCTGTATTCCATTGTCCCGTCCTGGACCCGGCCTGCGGGCACAGTGCGGATTCCTTCGCGGACGGCCTTGTATATGGCCATGGTGGTGAGGCCCCGGGATTCGAGTTTCCGGCGATCTGCAAGCACATGCACTTCGCGGGCGGCCCCGCCCAGGATCTGTACGTCGGCCACGCCGATGATGCGCGTCAATTGATCCTTGAGATCATTGTCGGCATAATCAAATAGGTCGACAATAGGAAGGTCTCCG
Source organism: Desulfobacterales bacterium (assembly GCA_007127175.1). Classification (GTDB taxonomy): domain Bacteria; phylum Desulfobacterota; class Desulfobacteria; order Desulfobacterales; family Desulfosalsimonadaceae; genus B1SED10-16. The sequence goes on along the minus strand of SKZX01000159.1, from coordinate 690 downwards.
GTCAGTGCCATGGTGATGATGGGCTTGGCGTTGACGTCGAACTTGAGGATTTTCGGGTCCTCGACATCCGCCGGGAGATCCGCCCGGATCAGGTCGATCTGCTCCCGCACATCCGTTGCCGCGATGTCCACGTTCACACCCAGTTCGAATTCAAGCAGGACCTGGTTGACATTTTCCATGCAGGCGGAGCTGATATGCTTGAGCCCGTCGATGGTACCCACGGCGTCTTCAATCCGTTTGGCCACATCGGTTTCAATTTCTTCGGGCGAGGCACCGGGGTAGACCGTGACGATGGTGATGAAAGGCGCATCGATCCGGGGCATTTCTTCAAGGCCCATTTTCCGCCATGAATTGATACCGAGCAGGGCCAGTGCGATAATCAGGCACCCCATGGCGACCGGTCGGCGGATGGCGGCATTGGAAAGCCACATTATTCTATGCCCTCCGGGACGATCGTTACCGGGGTACCGTCATTGAGCTGCTCCTGCCCCATGCGGACCACGCTCATGCCAGGGGTCAACCCTGCTCCGGTGATTTCAACCCAGCCGTCCATCTCCAGGCCGGTCTGAACCGGGACCATGCGGGCGAGGCCGTCTGAAACAGTGAAAAGGACCTGGCCATGGGTCCGACGTAAAACAGATTCCCGGGGTGCACCCAAGCCTTCGCGAACCTGGAGAATGACCGCCGCGT
>SKZX01000090.1 GCA_007127175.1 Desulfobacterales bacterium | reverse complement strand
GGTTTTCATAAGGAATGCCCGTGCCGGTGTCGTCGATGACAACGCGGATACGATCACCTTTCTCCTTTCGGGTTGTGATGCGGATTTCTCCTCCAGGTGCATGAATGGCTTCCATTGCATTGTTGATCAGGTTGAAAAAAACCTGCCTGAGTTGCGAGGGGTCGGCCAGGACCAACGGCAGTTTGTTTTCATAATTCCTGATAAACCGGATGGACAGGAGCGCGGCATCCCGCTCTTTCAGGCGCACAAGTTCCTCTATAAGCCGGTTGATGTCGATTCGCTCAATTTCGGAATCCATTTTTCTGCCGAAACTCAACAATTTATGGGTAATCTCCCTGCACCGGCCCGCCTGCCGGTCAATTTCCCGCAACGATTCCATCAGTTCATCATGATCCGGGATATTCTGCATGTTCTCACGGCTGAGAATATCCTGCATCCATCCCGCTTCTTCCTTTATACAGGCAAGGGGGTTGTTGATTTCATGAGCAATGCCGACAGATAATTGGCTGATGGATGTCATTTTTTTCGTGTGAAGAATCCGATCGTTGATAACGCGCCTCTGTCTTTCAATATGTTTCATTTTTCGCAGAAGCAGTTTCGTCCCGATAAGGACGAACAGGAGCAGGGAAGAAATCAGCACGAGAAATACCGGATAATCTGTTTCCCTGACCCTCGTCGACAGGCGTTTGAAATCTCCCAGACCCGGCAGTTCAATGACGGAAGGGTTTGGGTTCGGCTGCCCGGAAATATGGCCGGGGCCATCTGATTCGAGCCTTGAAAACAGATTGCTTTCAATAAGCCGGGAATTGCTGAGGCCGTTAACGCAGGGGGAGGTGACCAGGGAAAGAATTGCCGGATGATTGCTTCCGGCAGTGATTGGCGGGGGCATCGCACGGTGGGCATGGGAATCGGCGGTTGACCCCATCACGATCATGCCTGTGATCGTGCAGAGGCAAAAAAGGGTTATGGCATACCGGGAAAACCCGGCCCTGCATTCACCTGCGCCTCTTTTTTTGTGCTTCATCGCTATTCCCAAAAACAGTCATCCTGTTTTTTCCTGCCGATTAAAATAGAGGCACCCTTAAAGTCGGGATCTGACGGCTTTGCCAATACCAGGTTCAAGGAGTGGGCCGTCTCAAAGAATGCATAGTCCTTAGTGGACGTGAAAATCCGAGGAATTGTGCATAACGCAGATATCGGACGTTTTCTGAAGCCGTCAAAATACAATCGGTTGATGCATCCATTGAGATTGCTGCGGATATGGTCTCAGCCGGATCGGATAATTTTGGAAGTTGCTGCAGTGCGGCCGGTTCATTTGAAACGGCCGCACTGCGATTTCAAATAACGTGTATACCAGTTGGCTGTGAGCGATTCACGGCATGCTGTAATGGTAAATGCATCAGCAGAACCAGATCGCCATGTTGGCCGAAGCCTGCAGTATTTTCCCGGACACGCCGCCCAGGGCGTATTCCTGTTTGTTGGAGCTGCCGTGCCGTCCCATGACGATGGCGCCGAAACCGTTTTTCCGGGCATAGGTCAGGATGTCGTCGGCCGGGTTGCGGGTGCCCGCCAGGATTTTTGACGTGATCTGTTTTTCGTTCATCCCCGCCTTGATCAGCTTGTCGCGGGCCCTTGTCATGAACGGGGCGATCTGCTCCTCGAGCTTGGTCTGCCAGATGTCCTGCATCTCAGGGGCCGCGCTCACGACCTCGTCAGGCAGGTAGCTGCACAGGTCCTGCTTGGTGTGGATGAGGGTGATTTCCGCTTCGGTGCCCGCCATCATCTCGGCTGCGGTGTCAACCGCGCACATGGCATTGTCCGATGCGTCAATGGCCATGAGCACCTTTTTCGACTCCACCTGGCTGTTGACCTGGACAATGGGGATGGCGCGGCAGTTCTCTATAATATGGCTCGACACGCTGCCGGTGAAGAATTTTTCCAGCCGGCTCCTGCCCCGTGCGCCTACCACAATGGCCCTGGCCCCGCGTGTACCGGCAAATTGGCAGATGTCCCGGGCCGGTCCCTGTTTTTTGGGTTCGGCATGGGTGTGAATGTTGTTCTTGGAAAAGCCGCGGCTGACGAGCCGTTCTTTGGCTTCCGACAAAACGGTATCCGCCAGTTCCTTGTTTCTCTTTTCAAGGGCTTCGATCTGCTTTTTGGATTCGCGCCGCACCTTGGGATCGTCAAAAAGGGGCGGAAGCCCGGGAACGATGTAGAGCAGTTCAAGTACCAGGTCGAGTCGCGATGACAGCATCATCGCGAGGTAATCGAGGGCCTGGTTGGAATTCTGGGAATTATCGACAGCAACCACCATTTTGGGCATTGGGACCTCCTTCATTCGTTGTATTCATGAAAAAATCAGTATGGGTAGTAATTTATTAAAGTAAGCAAATAAAATAACACGTTGCCATTTTAAGTACAAGTAAAAAACAGCGCCTGAAAAACCGTGCGTGCCCCTTCTTAGAATTCGGAAACACGGCGTTTTTGCGCAGCCGTTTGGTCGTTTTTTTCAAGGCTTCTCCAAAGCTTTAAAATGTAAATAAAAACAAAGGGTCAAAAAAAAGGATAATATCATATGGGGCAATGGGGGCTGCCTGGGTATTGTCCCGGGAGGTGCCGGGGTATTGTCTTGCGAGTTGCTGGGTGTTGCCGGGGTATTGTCTTG
>SKZX01000044.1 GCA_007127175.1 Desulfobacterales bacterium | reverse complement strand
GTGCATTGCCGAATCACATCGCTGTCTGCACCAAAACGAAACATACTAATTTTGACGACTTCTCAAAAAGTCCAATATCAGCGTTACGCGCAATTTCCGAAGAATCTCACGTACAGCTAAGCACTCTCAATTCTTCAAAAATTGCGCAAGCCTTGATCTTGGTCTTTTTTCAAAGCCGTCTGATCTCAAATTTTTACGGGTTCACCACCCCTTGTTAAACAGGCATGTTTCACCCCAAAAAAAATCTTTATTCCATCAAAATCATCGCATGTCAAACCGTATGCAAAAAAAATATCGCCTGAACGCTCACAAACCGCCTGAAAATAATTACCCGGGGCGATTTTCATCTTTCTGGTGATGATTGAAGGACCGGGCGAATGCCTCGCCCATGCGATAGGCCTCATCAAGGTATTCCGGGAACCCGAGCACGTCTCCTTCCAGATCGAGCCCCCGGAAAAGAAGACGCTCATCGATGCGGGCATCGAAAACATCGAGAAAATATTTCATTGAAAGCAGCATGCCGTCAAAAAGTTTTTTCCCCCTGGTCGCGCCCGCGGCGATAACAAATGCCTTTCGGGCAGGTTCCCCCATGTCGCCGTTTGCAGGGCCGATCCAGTATTTTTTAACCCACAGGGACTGGCAGCGGTCCATGAACGCTTTCAAATGCGCACCGACCGTGTAAAAAAATATCGGGGTCGCGATGATGATGCCGTCGGCCGCAAGGAGGCGATCCCGGACCGCCTGAAAATCATCCTTAATGGCACACTCGCCTTCCGCTCTGCATCCGTATATTTCAAGGCAGGGCGAAATTTTATAGTCCCTCAGGACAATTGAATCAACGTTTGCCCCGGCGCCCTGTGCGCCTTTGGCCGCCATGGACAGCAAAGCGGATGTATTGCCTTTCCGGCGGGGGCTTGAATATATTGCCGCAATTTTTACAGCCATGTTGCGCCCCTTTGTGTTGATGCCGTTGCCGAAACAAACCGAAACGCGCGCAAATATAATAAGATAATAGCATATAATAAAATACGGCGTTCATTTCAATGATGAAAATGAGCCGTTTTCGGTAAGCATGGACACCCGTGAGCGTAACTGCGCTATAACCCCTCTCAAAATTATCTTTCAACCCGATCTCGCTATTTCGCCCCTTCAGGGCTTCGGGTTCTTTTAACCTCCTTTACCGGTGGTTGAAACCACCGGCTATATTATCTATCCCCTCCGGGGAACAGGGGGCCCAGGCCTTGACATAGGGGACCATCAATGCAATGAATAAACGTGATGGCACCGTAAAAGTCCAATATCTGCGTTACGCGCGATTTCCGAAGAATCTCATCACGCCATAGGCGCAACTCAATTCTTCAAAAATCCCGCAAGCCTTGATCCTGAACTTTTACGACACCATCAAGCGTGTATATGTGTAACATACGCCGCCATGCGCCGCCGGGACAGAAAAACAGAAAAAGAAACCCCTGTTTGAACACAAACGCACCGGAAACGATACCATGCCCACTGACGGATTCAAACCCGCATATCTCAACGCCCCCGGCGCCGACGCGCTTGCCGGAAAAGCCGCAAAAGCAACATCCCTTATCGAAGACTGCGCCCTGTGCCCCCGGCAGTGCCATGTCAACCGGGCCGCGGGCGAAACCGGCATCTGCAATACGGGGAAAAACGCCCGGGTGTCCTCCATTCACGCCCATTTCGGGGAGGAGCCGCCCCTGGTGGGGACCCATGGCTCCGGGACGATTTTTTTCACCCACTGCAACCTGATGTGCAATTTCTGCCAGAACTGGGACATCAGCCACGAAGGATACGGGGAGGACGTATCCGATGCGGCGCTTGCCGACATGATGCTGGCCCTCCAGGCCAGGGGCTGCCACAACATCAATTTCGTCACCCCGACCCATGTTGTGCCCCAGATCCTTAGCGCCGTGGCAATCGCCGCGCCAAAAGGGCTGAACATCCCCCTGGTGTATAACAGCAGCGGCTACGACCGGGTGGAGACCCTGGCCCTGCTGGACGGCGTCATTGATATCTACATGCCGGATTTCAAGTTCTGGGACGAAAAAATGGCTGAAATGACCTGCGGCGCCCCGGATTACCCCGGCGTTGCCCGCCGCGCTGTATCTGAAATGCACCGGCAGGTCGGCGACCTCATCATCAACGGGGGCGGCCTCGCACGGCGGGGCCTTCTCGTGAGGCATCTCGCGATGCCGGGCGGCATTGCAGACACGCGCCGGATCATGCGCTTCATCGTGGAAAACATTTCCAAGGACACCTATGTCAACGTGATGTCCCAATACCGCCCGGCCGGCAATGCCTGGAAAATACCGGGTCTTTCGCGCCCCCTTTCCGCTTCGGATTACCGCCTGGCCGTCGATGCCGCCCGCCAAGAGGGGATCGTCCGTTTCGCTAGGTAGTGTCCATCCAGAAATGGCTAATTTGTCCAATTTCTGCGTCCGGCTCAAATTTTAATCCTCAAAATACGTCGAGTATTCCTGCGGTTAAAATTTTCGCCGTCCTTGAACTTGAACAAATTTTCTCATTTCTGGATGGGCACTAGGTAGCGGCTTTGCCAAGCCATTCGTTTCATCCCGGGATGTGAAATAGTTCCGGTATTTTCTACCCGGATGGGATTTCTTTTTCCCCTTGACAAATATTATATTCCCTACTAAACATATCTTTTTAATATTTTAAGACACGTCTTGCCATAAAGGACGCGTTCCGGCGGCCGATTTTCAAACTGAAACTGCACGAAATGATCTGTCCGGACATCCGGCCCGGGCATCTGGAAAGAGACAAAAAACAGCAATCTGGAAAATAGAATAATCACCTGAAAGGAGAATCAAACATGGCTCAACTTATCCCCCCCCACGGCGGCAAAGGCCTCATTAACCGTTTGCTCGAGGGCGCCGAACTGGCAGCTGAAAAGAAAAAAGCGGAAGGCCTCAAGAAAGTCGCAATGTCCCCGCGCGAGCAGGGCGACCTGATCATGCTCGGCACCGGCGGTTTTTCACCGCTGGAAGGTTTCATGACCAAGGCCGACTGGGAAAGCGTTTGCAACGACTTCCTGCTGACCGACGGCACCTTCTGGCCGGTCCCGGTGACCCTTTCCGCAAGCAAGGAAGAGGCGGACGCCATCAAGGAAGGCGAAGAAGTCGCCCTTTTTGCCCCTGAGACCAAAGAGATCATGGGCACCATGAAGGTCACTGAAAAATTCGAAATGACAGAGGAAAACAAGCGTTTCGAATGTGAAAAGGTCTTCATGGGCGAAGGCACCCCCACCACGGAAGAATTCTGGAAAATAGCCGAAGAGGACCACCCCGGCGTGCAGATGGTCATGCAACAGAAGCCGTTCAACCTGGCAGGCCCCATCAAGCTGCTGTCCGAGGGTGAGTTCCCGACCAAGTACAAGGGAATTTACATGCGCCCCGCAGAAGCCAGAAAGATCTTTGAAGAGCGCGGGTGGCAGAAAATCGCAGCCCTTCAGCTCCGCAACCCCATGCACCGGTCCCACGAGTACCTGGCAAAGATCGCCGTGGAAATCTGCGACGGCTGCTTTATCCATTCCCTGGTGGGCAACCTGAAACCCGGCGATATTCCCGCGGAAGTCCGCGTGAAATGCATCGATGTGCTCGTTCAGAACTATTTTGTTCCCGACAAGGTCGTCCAGGGCGGGTACCCGCTTGACATGCGCTATGCCGGCCCCCGCGAAGGCCTGCTCCATGCCACCTTCCGCCAGAATTACGGAGTCACGCACATGATCATCGGCCGCGACCATGCCGGCGTCGGCGATTTCTACGGCATGTTCGAAGCCCAGACCATCTTCCGCAAAATTCCTGCACCCGAGGGTGAAGGAAAAGCGCTGCTGTGCGAACCGCTCAATATCGACTGGACCTTCTACTGCAAGAAGTGCGACGGCATGGCTTCCCTGAGGACCTGCCCGCACAGCAAGGAAGACCGCGTGCTGCTTTCCGGCACCATGCTCCGCAAGATGCTTTCCGAAGGCGGCCAACTCCCGGATCACTTCGGCCGCGAGGAAGTACTTGATATCCTGCGCCTGTACTACCAGGGCCTGACGGATAAAATTGAAGTCAAGCTCCACGGCGCAGCCACCGGTGACTAAACATCCCCGGTAAAAAACGTCCGTCCCTCCTTATAAAAACCGCCCGGCGATTTGCCGGGCGGTTTTTTTTGAGCCCGATAACTTGCCGCACCTTTATCCGCATGTTATCATTGCGGGTAGATTTTAATTCTAACAAAGGAGCCAGAAAATGAAAAAAACGATTTTATCCTGTCTCGTTCTTGTCGTATTTCTGTTTTTTGCCGCGTCCCCGGCTTTGGCCCGCACCACCTGGAACGCCAATTCCGTCTGGCCGCCGGGAAACCATCAAACCCAGGCCCTTGAAGAATTTGCCGCGATGGTGAAAGAGACGACCGGGGGTGAACTGAATATCATTGTCAGCAGCGGCGGCGCCCTTGGGTTTAAAGGACCTGAACTGCTGGGCGTTGTGCGCGACAACCTTGTGCCCGTATCCGACATGCTCATCAGCGGCGTTGCCGGGGATGAAGACATTTTCGGCGTCGTCACCATGCCCTTCCTGTGCCGCAATTTCGAGGAAGCCAGGCTTCTCAATGACATCGCCCGGCCGTATTTTGACCAGGTCGCTGAAAAATGGAACCAGAAAATTCTCTATATTTCCCCCTGGCCCGGCGCCGGTCTCTGGACCACCAAAAAGATCCAGTCCGTGGAAGACATGCGGGGCCTGAAAACCCGAACCTACGATAAAAACGGGGCGCTCGTGGTCGAGGCCACCGGCGGCACGCCCTACGCCCTGCCTTTTGCCGAAGTGTATTCGGCCCTGGCGACCCGGATGATCGACTCGGTTATCACATCCACGCCGACCGCCGTGGATGCCAACTTCTGGGAAGTGCTCAACTACTATCAGCCGCTCAACATCACCATCGCCACCAACATGGTCAACGTGAACCTCAGGGCCTTCAACCGCCTGGATGAGGACACCCAGAAAGCCCTCGTTGAAGCCGGCAGAAAAATGGAAGCAGCCATGTGGGAAAAAGTCGCCGAACTGGATCGTGAAAAAGAAGCCATTTCCAATAAAAACGGGATCGAGACCATTCCCGTGTCCGATGAGCTCATGGACGCGCTCACAGAGATCACCGCGGACATCCGGCGGGAATACCTTGAAGATGCACCCCCGGAAGCACTTGAAATCGTGAACGAGTTTCTCAGGCAAGTTGGACGCCAGTAGCAACTTTCCTGCACCCCATGCCCCGGTTGTAACGGGGCATGGGATCAAAACGGCACATATATCAGGCCTCCTGGCCGAATATGCAGCAAGGCGGATAGTACCGCAAAACACCGGGCGCCGTGTAAGGGCAGAATGACAGCCGCACCGCCAGGACGCTGGAGAAACGCAGATGAACCGGGTTATGAAAAAACTTATCAACGGAATCGATTTTATTTCCGGGCTGGGCGGCCTGCTTACAGGCCTTATGATGTGCGCCGGTGTCGGCCTTATCGTCACCGAAATTGTCTACCGGGGCGCTTTCAACCGCACCACTTACGTTGCCGAGGAATATGCCGGCTACCTGATGGCGATGCTGACCTTCTGCGCCCTGGGCTACACCCTGCGGGAACGCGGCCACATTCGAATGACATTTATTCACAAGCTGATTACCGGCCGGCCCCGGGTGTACCTCGACATGGCCTGCATCGTCATCGGTTTCTGCTTCTGCCTGGTGCTGACCTATTATACCACGATATTTTTCTGGGACGCCTATACCGGTGGGCAGCGGTCCATGCAGATTTCCCGCACCTACCTTGCCATTCCGAAATTTTTCCTGCCGGTGGGTGCTTCCATCCTGACATTGCAGTTTCTTGGAGAATTCCTGAAATGCATCTGTATTCTTCGAAACGACACAAATGGCATCCGCATAATGACAGAAGCCACGGACCAGGGCAGGTAGCCCGCTTTTCGATATCGCACAAAAACCTCAAAAAAACGTCTTGAAACAGGAGCAGCAGTTTGGACCTGGCAACTATCTCCATCGTCATCGTTATCCTGATGGTCATTTTTCTGGGCGGAAGCCTCTGGATCGGCATATCCCTTTTTCTGGTCGGGTTAGGCAGTCTTTTTATCTTTACAGAAGTGCCCATCGGCCGCCTGCTGAGCAATTCCGTGTGGAACAACACCAACGGGTCCGCCATGATGGCGCTGCCCATGTTCATATGGATGGGGGAAATCCTCTTCAGAAGCCGTATTTCCCAAAACCTTTTCAACGGCCTGACCCCCTGGATGGACCGGGTTCCGGGAAGGCTTCTCCATGTCAACATTTTTGCCTGCACCTTCTTTGCCGCGGTGAGCGGATCGTCCGCGGCGACCACCGCGACTGTCGGGAAAATAACCGTCCCCGAGCTCAAAGAGCGCGGGTATCAGCACCGGCTGTCCATCGGCTCCCTTGCAGGGGCCGGCACTTTGGGGTTTCTGATCCCGCCGAGCATGATGATGCTGGTGTACGGCATTATCGGCGATGTCAGCATCGGCCGCCTTTTTATCGCGGGCATCCTTCCGGGCGTCATGATCGCCGGCCTGTTCAGCGGCTACATTTTCCTCCGCTGCCTTTTCAACCCGCAACTGGCGCCGGCCAGGGCCGATCGCTACACCTGGATGCAGCGGCTGAAAGGATTGAAGGATATCGCCCCGGTCGCCATTCTCATCGGCGGTGTACTGGGAAGCCTTTACGCCGGGTGGGCCACCCCAACGGAAGCGGGCGTGGTGGGGGTGGTCGGGGCCATGCTGTTCGCAATACTTACCGGGAGCATGAACCCGGCCGTATTCATGGCCAGCATCAAGGGGGCCATCAAGACATCGGCCATGATCATGCTCATTGTGATGGGGGCGGGGTATTTTTCCGTGGCCATCGGATTTCTTGGCGTAACCCGGCAGCTCACCATGTTCGTGGCGGAGATGGGGCTTTCACCATACATGCTCATCATCATCCTGACACTGGTCTACCTGGTCCTGGGCTGCCTGCTGGACGGTTTTTCCATGATCGTCATGACCACCCCCATATTCCTGCCGCTGGTCACCTTTGTCGGGTTCGACCCCATTTGGTTCGGCATCTACCTCATCCTGATGATCGAGCTGGCCCAGATCACCCCGCCGGTGGGGTTCAACCTGTTTGTCATATCCGGGCTGACCAACGAGGACATCCTGACCATTGCGCGGGCCGCGCTCCCGTTTTTTCTCCTGTTGTGCGCAGCCACCGCGCTTGTCACGATTTTTCCGGGGTTTGTGCTGTTTTTGCCCAATCTCATGTAATACGAAAGGTACTGCATCAATGAACGCCACAGGGAAAGCCGCAGAGAAAACCACAAAGAAAATCACAGAAAAAACCATAGACATCAACTGTGATATGGGGGAAAGCTTCGGTGCCTACACCATCGGGATGGACCGGGAGGTGATCGCCCACATCACGTCCGCCAATATCGCCTGCGGGTTTCACGCCGGAGACCCCCTGGTGCTGAGCCGGACGGTCCGCCTGGCGGCCGAAAACGGGGTCGGGGTGGGGGCGCACCCGGGTTTTCCGGACCTCATGGGCTTCGGCCGGCGGAAAATGGAATGCAGCCCCGAGGAAATACGGAACTACGTCATCTACCAGGTCGGTGCGGTCCTCGGTTTCTGCAAGGCCCATGGTGCTGTGCTCCAGCACGTCAAACCCCATGGGGGCCTCTACAACATGGCGGCCGAAGATGAAACCATAGTTGAGACCATTGCCGGCGCCATCGCCGATATCGACCATAACCTGATCATGGTCTGCCTGGCCGGAAAAAACGCCCCCCGCTTCCGGGAAATCGCGAAAAAGGCAGGGATTCGCGTCGTATTCGAGGCCTTTCCCGACAGGGCCTACACCGGGGAAGGGGTGCTCGCACCCCGCTCCAGCCTCGGGGCGGTGATCAAGGACCCTGAAACGGTCGCCAGGCGGGCCGTCATGATGGCCGCCGAAGGCATGATCGAAGCCGCCGACGGCAGCATGCTCACACTCGAGCCCGACACCCTGTGCGTTCACGGGGACACCCCGGCAGCGGTCGACCTGGCCCGCAGCATCCGTGAAGCACTCCAGAAAAACGGTTTGAATGTGATTCCCATGGCGCAAATTTTATCACTCGGGCAGGGGCGTACACCATCATGACCGGAAAGGCTTTTTCACACCCCCGCATCCGCATCAGCGGGGACCGGTCGTTTCTGGTGGAATACGGCGAAGCCATCGATGAAACGGTGAATGAAAAAGTCCGCACCATCACCGAGCTGCTCAGGAAAGCCGCCCCCGACGGGATCGAGCTGATCCTGCCCGCCTACCGGAGCATCGGCATCGTCTATGACCCCTTGAAGACATCGTACAATGAGATCTCCGGCATTTTAAGCCGCCTCGAAGCGCAAATGGGCGAAGCGGTCATACCCGAGCCGCGCACGGTGGACATACCCGTGTGCTACGGGGGAGAATTCGGCCCCGACATCGAATTTGTCGCCACGCACAACGGGTTGAGCGCCCACGACGTGGTCCGCATCCACACGGCAAACCCATACCGGATCTACACCATCGGGTTCGCGCCGGGTTTTTTCTACCTGGGCGGGCTGGACCCGCGGCTGCACACCCCGCGCATGGAAACGCCGCGGACCCTGGTGGCTGCAGGCTCCGTGGGCATCGCGGAGACGCAGACCGGGGCCTATCCCCTGGACAGCCCCGGGGGATGGCGGATTATCGGCAGGACGCCTCTGAAGCTTTTTGACGCCGCGCGAAAGGAACCCTTCCTCTACCAGGCGGGCGACAGCATCCGCTTCAAGGCCATATCGCCAGAGGAATACACGCGCATGGCAGAAGGGGGGCAAAAATGACCGAAACCTTTCGCGTCAGCGCCCCGGGCCCCTACACCACCGTCCAGGACAGGGGGCGGTTCGGATATGTCCACATGGGGGTCCCCGTCTCGGGCGCACTGGACGATTTTGCATACGCTGCCGCCAACCTTCTGGTGGGCAATGCGGAAGACCGTCCCACACTTGAAATCACCTTTACCGGTCCGGAACTGGACGTCTTAAGCGATGCGGATATCGCCCTTGCCGGCGCCGAAATGGACGTCGCCGTAAACGGCCGGCCTGTGCGGACCTGGCGATCGGTGCGGGTTAAGCAGGGAGACCGGATCGCTGTCGGCCAGGCCGGAAGCGGGTGCCGGGGCTACCTTGCCGTCACCGGCGGCATTGCCGTCCCGGACGTCATGGGAAGCGCTTCCACGTATGTCAGCGGCCGGATCGGGGGAATTGACGGGCGGCCACTGCAGGTGGGGGACATTCTTGAACGCGGGCCGGGAGCCCTTCTGGAAAACCCGCGGTATATGCCCTGGTTTCCCCTCTACGGACCGGATATCCACGTCCGGGCCATTCCCGGGCCGCAGGATGAATATTTCAGAGAAAGCATGGACCTTTTTTTCAGCTATGCGTATACGGTCACGGACAAGGCCAACCGCATGGGGTACCGGCTGGACGGCCCGGCAGTTTCCCGCGATCCGGGGGCGCCAAAATCCATCATTTCCGAGCCGTCGATGCACGGCAATGTCCAGGTGCCGCCCGACGGAAAACCCATTATCCTGATGAAGGAGCAGACCATCGGCGGGTACGCGAAGATCGCTACCGTCATAACGCCCGACCTTTTCAAGGTTGCCCAGGCCCGGCCGGGGGACTGCATTTATTTTCACCCGGTAACCCTTGATGAAGCCCACGGCATTTATGCCGATTGGCGCCAGTGCGAGGCGGACATCCGGCATTTTTTCACACCGGAAAGAGGTGGCTGATTCGTGAAGGGGCCTTTTTGCAACCCCTTAGGGGACGGACTGAAAATCTCGTGCCTGGGGGGACCCCACAAATCCCCGGAGGGGATAAAGAATACAGCCGGTGGTTTCAACCACCGGTACAGGGCATAAAAAAAACCCAGAGTCCCGAAGGGACGGCATATGGCAACGGCACACATCCAATATCGCCCCTTCAGGGCTCGGGTTTTCTTATCCCCCCATTTACCGGTGGTTAAAACCACCGGCTATAATGATATGCCCCTCCGGGGCAAAATTTGGGGCTTTCCATCGGGAATGGCCAGAATCGGGGGTTGCCTGCAACACCCGGTATTGGGTCATAAAGGGGTTTTTTCCCGGTTATCCCCCCGGGTTATCCCCTTGTACCCGAAAAGCACCGCCTTTTTTTTTCGGCGTCGGGGTCGGTATCGGGGTCGGATTTGCAGAACCTCCAGGGGACAGACTTGAAATCTCGTGCCTGGGGGGACCCCACAAATCCCCGGAGGGGATAAAGAATACAGCCGGTGG
>SKZX01000140.1 GCA_007127175.1 Desulfobacterales bacterium | reverse complement strand
CTCATTGGTTTTTGACTTTTTGCGGCTTTTGATTCAAGATAATCTCCGGCAATATCATCCTGCCGCTCCATAAACGTTACTTATACCATCACGATAAAGGCCTCCATGCGCCAGATTGAAGTCGCGGTTTCGCTACCGGTCCACAACACGTATACCTACTTTGTCCCCGATGACCTGGCGCCCCTGGTGTGCCCCGGAAAACGGGTGCTGGTGCCTTTTGGCAACCGGCGCGTCACCGGGTACGTGCTGGGCGATGATGACCGGCAGCACGAAGCCGGACGCGTGAAAACCGTATGCGACGTGCTCGATGAAACCCCGATGTTTCCGCCTTCCATGGTGGTGTTTTTCCGCTGGATCGCCCAATATTACGTGCATCCCATCGGGGATGTGATCTGCGAGGCCCTGCCCGGTGGTATCAACCCTTCGGAATCCGCCGTATATGAATCTGCCGGGACTTGTCCCCCTGATACGGAAGCAGAGATCGGGCCGCTTGAAAAAAAGGTCCTCCAGGCGCTTGCAGCCGGCCCTGTCCGGGCTTCCCGGGTTGCCGGAAAAACGGGATGCGACGTTCCCCGGAGCCTGCTGCAAAAGATGGAAAAAAACGGCTGGATCAAAAAAACAACGCAGTTCCAACGCGCCCGAACGAAAAGCAAGATGCGGCGGTATGCAAAACCGGCAGGCTCCGAAAACCGGCCGGGAAAACTCTCGGCGCAAAAGCATAAGATTCTGGATTTTTTGCAGGAAAACGGGGAAGCCCCCATTGACCGGCTGAACCATGTGGTGCCAAGGGCGGCCGGTCATGTCAGCGAACTGGCCAGACATGGGCTCCTTGAAATCATTGAAAAACCGGTGTACCGGGACCCCTTTGGCGATGCGGTGGAACCGGACATACCGCCCGATCTGACCATTGAGCAGCAGCAGGTGGTGCGGGAAGTCACGTCCGAACTGGGCAAGGGTTTTGCCGCCTATCTCCTTGCCGGGGTCACCGGCAGCGGCAAAACCGAGGTCTACATGCACCTTGCAGCCAAGACCTTGGAGACGGGTCGCAGCGTCCTGGTGCTGGTCCCTGAAATCGCCCTGATATCGCAAATCGAACGGCGCTTCCGGGCCCGCTTCGGCGAAAATGTGGCGGTTTTGCACAGCGGCCTGTCCGCAGGCGAAAAGCTGGACCAGTGGATGCGCATCGCAAGAAAAGAATCCATGGTCGCCATCGGGGCCAGATCCGCCATCTTCGCTCCTTTTGACGATCCCGGCCTTATTATCGTGGACGAGGAGCACGACACGTCCTACAAGCAGGAAAACCGCCTGCATTACAATGCGCGGGACATGGCCGTCGTCCGCGCCAGGCAGGCGGGCGCCCTGGCCCTTCTGGGGTCGGCCACCCCGTCGGTCCAGTCCATTTCCAACGTGGGCGCCCGCAAGTTCAGGGAGCTGAACCTGAAGCGCCGGATATACAGGCAGGCCCTGCCCGAGGTGACCCTGGTGGACCTGAGAATGCAAAAGGACCAGCGCGGCATGGCCCGGTTTATTACCCCGGAGCTCAAAGCGGAAATAAAGGCCACCCTGGACAGGAATGAACAGGTGCTTTTGTTTTTGAACCGGCGCGGGTTTGCCAGCCACCCGGTATGCGCCAAGTGCGGGGAGCCCCAGAAATGCCGGAACTGTGATGTCACCCTGACCCTTCACAAAAAAGCCAATATCTTCAAATGCCACATGTGCGGGTATTTCCGGGCGGCCGTGTCCCCGTGCAGCCATTGCGGGTCTTCCGCCATCAAGGCGTTGGGCATGGGAACGGAAAAAATCGAGGCGGCCGTCCACTCCCTTTTCCCTGAAGCGCGCACCGCCCGCATGGACAGGGACACCACCACCCGGAAAGGCGCCCTGCTCAAAATCCTCAAAGGGCTTAAAAACCGTGAAATCGACATACTGATAGGGACGCAGATGGTGGCCAAGGGGCATGATTTTCCGCATATCACCCTGGTCGGCATCATCTGCGCGGACCTTTCCCTGTCGTTTCCGGATTTCAGGGCGGGGGAGACGACCTTCCAGGTCCTGGCCCAAGTGGCCGGGCGGGCGGGCCGGGGCACCGCGCCGGGAAAGGTGATCCTGCAAACTTACAACCCGGATCATTTCGCCATTACGGCCGCCCGGGAGCAGGATTTCATGAAATTCTACAACCAGGAAATACGCTACCGCAAAGCCCTTGAATACCCGCCCTTCTCCAGGATGCTGCAGATCAAGATTTCCGGGAAAAACAAGGACAAAACCCGGGTGCATGCCGATGCCTCCGGCCGACTGTGCCGGCGGCTTTTCGCATGCGATGACCCGAAATGCCGGGCAGTCGAGATCCTGGGGCCCATCGAGGCGCCGCTGTCAAAGGTTGCCGGCCGATACCGATGGCAGATATTGCTCAAATCTTCTTCCGCTTCTTCCCTCCAGCATTTCATCCGGCGGCTGGTCTTTGAAAACACCGCCCATTTCAACAACCGCGATGTTCAGACGGCAATTGACGTGGACCCCCTTTTCATGATGTAATGGGTAAAAAATGATTTAAGGGGAAAATCCTGGGGGCAGAAATTTTTTTATTTGCCGGTGGGAATCGAGGTGCCCTTGGGGTATTGGCGTTGACCCGGGAGACGGGCTGGAAGTCCGTCTCCCGGGGGATGTGCTCGCTCCAGGGGACAGATTTTCAATCTGT
>SKZX01000363.1 GCA_007127175.1 Desulfobacterales bacterium | reverse complement strand
TCCGCCGGGCATGTTTCTGGGCATCAACAGCGGGGTAAACGGCGCATTCGCGCCCTTTTTCACCGCCCACGAATCGCAGCTCTACAAGATCCCCACCGGCATGGCCCTTGAAGACGCGGTCATGACGGAGCCCGTGGCCGTGGCGCTGCAAACCGTGTTCGACAACATGCCGGAAGCCGGCAATAAAATCCTGGTCATTGGCGGCGGCGTGATCGGCAACCTGGTCATTCAAGCCGTCAGGTCCCTGGTCCCTGAATGCGGAATCGCCCTGATCGAACCCTCCGCATTTGCAGCAGACATGGCAAAGACAGCCGGTGCGGACGATATTATTCCCGCAAAGGAGGCGTTTTCCCGGGCGGCCGCCATCACCGGCGCAAAAATATACAAGCCCATGCTGGGCATGGAAATCCCCATGGGCGGATTCGACAAAGTGTACGACACGGTCGGTATCAGTGCCACAATCAACCTGGGTATGCGGCTCATGGCGACACTGGGCACCCTCAGCGTGGTCGGCATCGGCGGCGATGCCAAACTGGACCTGACGCCGCTTTGGCTGAAGCTTCAGACCGTCAAGGGGGTTTATGCCTACGGGTATGAAACATACAATGGCCGGCAACGCCACCTATTTGAAATCGCAATTGACATGATGGAAAAGGGGTTAATCCGAGCCGGCAGCCTTGTCACCCACAGATTCGACCTTGCGGATTACCGGCAGATGATCGAGGTGAACCTGAACAAACGGAAACACCGGGCAATGAAAACGGTGGTGGCGTTTTAGGCGCAGCGCCTGCACCCGGACCGGATTTATCGGCAGCGTGCGTGCCGATGAAAAAATGCAGCATACAAGGAGCCTTCCATGAGATTTTCAATCCTGCTGTTTGCTCTGTATTACATTCTGAAACTGGCGTCGCTGACCAACACGGCATACAAGCAGCACCTCAGGAACATCAGGGCCAGGATCCTGATAAAAACCGAGGACGGCAAGCAGGCGCGGATGTTCATATTCGACAGGGGGCAGCTGACGTCTGTTCGCGGGGACAAACGGCCCTATGACGTGGCCCTGGTCTGGCGGGATGCGGCCACGGGTTTTTCGGTGATGACCAGCAAAAAAAAGGACGCATCATTCAATGCCGCGGCTGAAGGCAGGCTGAAAGTGCTTGGGATGAGCGTTTACGCCCAGTGGTTCGAGGATGGGGTCAAACTCGTGATGTAGGGTTGTCAGGGACTCGGACCTGGTTGCATTGCTGTTCGCCTTGATGAAAGCCGATACCGACCCCGACCCCGGAAAAAACGTGTGAAAAAAATGTGACAGAAAATACGACACGCTAAAAACACCGATCAAGGAGGGAATCATGGCGGAAATATACGGCGGGCACCTGGCGGCGAAATATTTGAAGGAGGTGGAGAACGTCCGGATGGTCTTTACCATTTCCGGCGGGCATATTGAAAACCTTCTCGACGGGTTGAACCGGTATCAGATCCGGGCCATTGACGTCCGCCATGAACAGGCTGCGGCCATGATGGCCCACGCGTGGGCCGTCTATGAAAACGAGCCCGGCGTCTGCCTGGTGACCGCCGGGCCCGGGTTTACCAACGCACTGACCGGCATCGCCAACGCATACCTCGACAATGCGCCTCTTGTGGTGCTCTGCGGGCGCCACCCCCTGCGCGACGACCTCACGGGCGCTCTCCAGGAGATGAACCAGATCGACATGGTCAAGCCCATCACCAAGTGGTGCGCCACCTGCTACGAGACCCGGCGGATTCCCGAATACCTGTCCATCGCCTTCCGGCAGGCCGCATCGGGCCGCCCCGGCCCCGTGTTCGTGGAACTGCCCCCGGACATCCTGTTTGCCGCGATTGACGAAAAATCCGCCCCCCTGCCCGTGCGAAGAAAGCACAAAACCGCCACCTGCCCCCATGATGATGAGCTGGAAGCGGCGGCCCGAATCATCGACAGCGCTCAAAAACCTCTTTTTATCGGCGGAAGCGGCGTGCGGGGCGGGAAAAGCACCGAAGCGTTGAAAGCCTTTATTGAAAAAACCGGCTATCCCTTCGCCCTGCTCAACAACGGCCGGGGGGCTCTGCCGGACAGCCATCCCCTGTCCATCAACGACGGCGGATTCACCGGCGTCATGACCGGCACACCCCAGGCGGACGTCATTGTGGCCGCCGGCGTCCGATTCAACTGGGTAATGCAGGCCACCAAGCTGTTTCCGGACGCCAAAGTCGTGCGCATCGACATCGAGGAACACGAGATCGACCGGAACCGGTCCGCGGACGTCGGCCTTGTGGGCGACTGCGAGGATGTGTTCAAACGGCTGCTTCCAAAGGTGGAAAAGCGCGATCATACCGAATGGATCACCCGGCTTAAAAACGCCTATGCCGCCTTCATGACAACGGAGCTGGAACAGCGGAAAAACCCGTCCGATCCCATCCACCCCAACCGCCTGGTGGCAAGAATCATGGAATTTTTCGGAGAAGATGCCTATTACGTGGCCGACGGCGGGGACACCAGCTACTATGGCCTGGCCGGTTTTTCATCCATGCACCCGGCCGGGGTGCTGGTGCCGGCCGGCGGGCTGCTGGGTTGCCTGGGCACGGGGATCCCCTCTGCCATGGCCGGCAACCTGGCTCACTCGGACAAGCCCGTGATCGTGTTCAACGGCGACGGCTCTTTCGGGTTCAACAGCATGGAGTT
>SKZX01000270.1 GCA_007127175.1 Desulfobacterales bacterium | reverse complement strand
TCCCCGTCAGCGTTTGCGGATTTTGTCCAATCGGTCACGGGTAAAGCCTGAGCTAAGCGTCGCCAAGGTCCAGCCGCACGATACAACCGATAGGGTCCTGGGTTTTTATGGCACCTCCTTTGCGCCCAGACCACGCCTGATGAGCACATCCTGGATCATTTGACCTACGTCAATGATTCCCCTGTCTTTTTGGCATATAAGGAAATCAACGGCTGCATTTTCAGCCCGTGTTTCTTTAATCATTTATGATGGAGGTGGTTCAAATGCTGAAAAAAACAGAAGTGTTCAGGGAAAATGATTTTTCCGACAAGCAGTTTAAAAAACTGCTCGTGCATGATTCCCCCTATTTCAAGATCATCAATTTCAATTTCAGGCCCGGCCAGGAACTGCCTGTTCATTCTCACGACATCGAGGGGCAGTTGAGCATAACGATCCTTGATGGCACCGGCGAGTTTCTGGGAAAGGACGGCGCAACAATACCCGGCGCCACAGGCGACGTTCTGGTATCGGATATCAGTGAGCCGCACGGCATAAGGGCAATAACGGACATGCGGGTACTGGTGACCATCGCACCGCCTATTTGATGGCGTGGGCGTTGCTGGCTGCGGCGGGTTTTGCTGGGTTATTATGACCCGCTTGGGCTATTTTGCGGGGTCATATAAACCCAGTTGCTGCCATTATTCAGAGAAAGCCCTATGTGATTTTGAATAAAAAGATTATAATAACAGATATATAAAAAATTTATCCGCATTTGGCGCATTGATTGCAAGTTGAATGGAAAAGTGCTCCAAAAGGGTGCTTCCGGGCGAGGATTGGTTTGTCTGCGCTCATCAAACTCAAAAACATTGAACCAGGGGGGCATTATGGCGCCAAATGCAGCCAATGGCTTTCCACCCTGGGCGGGGCGGGTGCCCCGCCTGCTGGGTGTTTCCTATCCCGTTGTGCTGGGCCCCATGCGGTTGATCACGCTGGGCGAAATGGCCGCGGCCGTGTCCAACGCAGGGGGTTTTGGCGTGATCGCCGCGTCCGGGCTCAGCAATGACCGGCTCCGGGCTGAATTGAAAACCGCCCGGGAAAAAACGGCTTTCCCAATCGGCGTGAACATCCCCATCTATCGCCCCAATGCGCTTGATGCCCTGGAGATCGCCATTGAAAACGGTGTGAACACCATCTACACGTCGGCCGGCAACCCGGCGAAGGTGATGGGGCGCGTCCGTGAAGCCGGCCTTACCGCAATACACAAGGTGTCTGACGAAAAAACGGCGCGCAAGGCAGAGGCGGCAGGCGTTGATGCGGTGGTGGCCATGGGGCAGGAGGCAGGCGGGCATATCGGCCGTGATAACATCAGCACCATGTGCCTTGTCCCCCTGCTTGCCGATATGCTATCCATCCCGGTGATCGCGGCAGGGGGGATTGCCGACGCACGGGGCGTGGCTGCAGCCCTTGCCCTTGGCGCGGAAGGCGTGGAAATCGGTACGCGCCTGGTGGCCACCACAGAGTGCCCGGTGCCGGCGTTTTTCAAGGAGATGATCCTGTCTGCGGGTTCGGCATCCACATTGCTGCTGGGCGGGGAGGCCATGCCCATACGCGTGCTGAAAAACCGCGTGACCATGCGGGTTGCCGGGATGCCGGTCAGTGATGCCGATAGTGCCATGGAAACCGAAGGAGATGCCGCCTATGTGATGTCCGGCGGCGATGCGCACACGGCGGTCATGCCCTGCGGCCAGATTGCCGGTGTGGTCAGGGATCTGAAGAGCGTTGGCGACGTGATGGGGGATATCATCGCCGGAATCCGGCCCGTGCTTCAACATATTGAAAGGATGACACATGACCGCCTATGAGCATATCCTGTACCAGGAAGAGGGCCACGTTGCATGGATCACCCTGAACCGGCCGGAGCGCTACAATGCTTTCGGGGGTCTGATGCGCCAGGAGATCCTGGCAATACTGCAGCAGGTGGCCGCGGATGACAATATTCGCGTGGTCGTGATCACCGGGGCCGGAAAGGCCTTTTGTACCGGGGGTGACGTGGGTGAGTTCGCTTCCGGTGACACCAAGGCCCTTGCCAGCCGGGTTTCCAGCCGGCGCCATGCCATGTGCGAGGCGGCATTGGCCATCAACACCATGGAAAAGCCGGTGATCGCCGCGGTAAACGGCGTTGCTGCAGGGGGCGGGTGCAACCTGGCGCTGGCCTGTGACATCCGGATCGCATCCGACAAGGCCCGCTTCGGGCAGGTTTTTACCCGCAGGGGAGTCCACCCGGACTGGGGCGGGATTTTTTTTCTGCCGCGCCTGGTGGGGTATGCCAAGGCGGCTGAATTGATTTTTTCGGCGGAAATCATACCGGCGGACGAGGCCCTGGCCATCGGCATGGTCAACAAGGTCGTCCCCCATGAGCAACTGGACCAAACAGCGCGGGAAATGGCAGCCCGGATCTCTGAAAATGCCCCCATCCCCATTGCCTTTGCCAAGCGGGGCCTTCAGAATTTCCACAAGTGGGACCTTCCCCAGGCGCTCGATTATGAATCCTACGTTCTGGAAGTGTGCATGAAAAGTGAGGATATCATAGAGGGGTTCGGGGCGTTTCTCGAAAAAAGAGACCCGAAGTTCAAGGGAAAATAAAAAGGGATCAAAGGCTTTTGCCGCCCTTCATGGGGTGAAGCAGACGGTTTTCCCCTGGGATGGTTCAATGCCTAATCGAT
>SKZX01000107.1 GCA_007127175.1 Desulfobacterales bacterium | reverse complement strand
TACCCGCTCATCGACGGGCAGGGAAACTTCGGGTGCGTGGACGACCCCAAATCATTTGCCGCCATGCGGTACACAGAGGCCCGGCTGTCGTCTTTCGCCGATATTTTTCTCTCCGAGCTCGGCATGGGCACCGTTGAATGGGTTCCCAATTTCGACGGCACCCTGAAGGAGCCGGCAACCCTGCCGGCCCGACTGCCCAACATCCTGCTCAACGGCACCATGGGAATCGCCGTGGGGATGGCAACGGACATCCCGCCCCACAACACCGGCGAAGTCATCAACGCCCTTGTGTATCTTATCGACCACCCCGATGCCGGGCCTGACGCACTGTGCGAATTCATCCGGGGTCCGGACTACCCGGGCGGTGCGGAAATCATTTCCTCCCGGGAAGAAATCACGGAAATTTACCGCACCGGATACGGCTCACTGCGCCTCCGGGCCGCCTGGAGCGAGGAAAACGGGGACATTGTCATCAACCAAGTGCCCCACCAGGTCTCTCCGGCCAAAATCATGGAACAGATGGCGCTTCAAATCGAAAGCAAAAAACTTCCCATGGTCAGCGATATCCGGGACGAGTCCGACCACGAGGAGCCCGTCCGCATCGTCATCACGCCCGCGTCCCGCCGCGTGGACCGCGACGCCCTCATGCTCCACCTGTTCGCCACAACGGATCTCGAGCGCACGTGCCGGGTCAACCTGAACATGATCGGCACGAACCGGAAACCGGCCGTCAAGAACCTATCCGAAATCCTCAACGAATGGCTGGCCTTTCGCATCGAAACCGTCCGTAACCGCCTGAACCACAGGCTCTCGGAGGTGACCGGCCGCCTCCACATCCTGGAAGGGCTGCTCACCGCCTATCTGAACCTGGACCAGGTCATTGCCATCATCCGGGAAAATGACGAACCCAAGCCCATACTGGAAAGCACATTTCAATTGAGCGCCCTCCAGGCCGAAGCCATCCTGCAGTTGCGCCTGAGGCACTTGGCCAGGCTGGAAGAAGCAAAGATACTCAAGGAAAAAGACGGGCTTGAAAAAGAACGGGCGTCAATCGAAAAAACCCTCGGATCCGAAGGGCGCATGAAATCCCTGGTGAAAAAAGAACTTGCCGCGGACGGAAAAAAATACAGCGACCCCCGCCGAACGGTCATGGCCAGGCGCAGCGACGCAAAGGCGATTTCCAGTACCGACCTGGCCCCTGTCGAACCGGTGACGATCATCCTGTCCCAGCAGGGCTGGATACGCATGGCCAAGGGGTATGACGTCAACCCGGAAGAGTTGAACTATAAATCCGGCGACGGATTCCTGGTATCGGCATGCGGGCGGAGCAACCAGTCCGCGGTTTTCATGGACTCCACCGGCAGAAGCTACGCCCTGCCGGTAAACGGGCTGCCTTCCGCCCGCAGCCACGGAACGCCGCTGACCGGTTTTTTCAAAAACCCGCCCGAATCCCGGTTCATCACCGCCCTCATGGGCGCCCCGATGCAGCGACTGCTCCTGGCAAGCAATGCGGGCTACGGCTTTGTCACCCAATTACAGCATCTCTACACCCGCAACCAGAAGGGCAAAGCCGTTTTGACCCTTCCGGGGGAGACCCGGCCCATGACACCGATCCATGTTACGGGCAGCCCGTCCGACATCTACATTGCCGCCATTACCGCCCAGGGGCGGATGCTCCTGTTCCCGCTGGCGGAGCTGCCGGAACTGTCCAAGGGAAAGGGCAATAAGATCATCCATATCAAGCCCGGGGAGTTTGCGTCCGGCAACGATTTCCTGAAGCACCTTGCCCTGCTCCCGGACAAGGGGGTTTTGACCCTGTATGCCGGGCGGCGGCATTTCAGGCTGGTATTCGGCAACATCGCCAACTTCATGGGCAGCCGGGGGCAGCGGGGAAAAAAACTGCCCCGGGGATTCCAGAACGTGGATGCAATCGTGGTGGAAAAGCCGAAACCGGCGGTCGTTGAAACAGAAACCGCGGAAGGCGAGACACCGGCGGAATAAACCGATCATGTAAAACCAGGGACCTGCCTTTCTGACAGGTCGCAGACCGGATATTCAAACAAGGAGCAGCATGAGCCCGAAAGGATATACCTCAACACCCGGCGATGCCGCGCCGGTCAAGGTACCGGAGACCCATTGGGAGGACCTGGCCCGATTGGACAAGGCAGATGTATGCCGCAGAACTGGCGGCGCCATGGATACGGGCGGCGGATACCGGCTGCCGTTTTTGAATACGGAAATCATTGTCGATACCGCTGAACGGCGACTTCGCGCAAATCGGGGGGATGGGGTCGAAATAATCGACGACCCCCTGCTTGAGCTGATCCTGCTGGTGTACCTGCTGTACGCGGCCGATATTGAGCCGGCCAACCGCATGGCCGCTGCCAAGGAGCTGAAGGAAGGGCATTTTTTCACCGGCGTGCACGCCCTGGATGTGGCCCGCGTGGTCGAGGTGTACGGGCGCAACCCGGACGGGTTCGCAGCGGCTGCCGAAGCCCTCGGCGGCGTTCGCGAATCCCATGCCGACGTGTCATACCGGCTGCCCGCACTGCCCCGCATTCCCCTGTATTACCTGCTATGGGAGGGAGACGAGGATTTCGAACCGAATGTCACGGTATGCTTTGACCGGACCATCGAGCACCACTTTGCCGCGGACGCCATCTGGGGACTTGTCAAACGCGTCTCCTACGCCCTTGTAAAAGGTTCG
>SKZX01000230.1 GCA_007127175.1 Desulfobacterales bacterium | reverse complement strand
GCGCAAGTGGAAAATCCGGGTCGACCGCCAAAGCCTGCCGGTTTATTTCAATGCTTTTGTCCACATCCCCCTTCATCAGGTAGGCGTTGGCCAGGGTGGCAATCGCCTGGATGAAATTCGGGTTGAATTTTACCGCTTTTTCCAGGGCGTATATGGCTTCATCAATATTCCCTTTCTGCAGCTGGACAAACCCGATGTTGCCCCAGCCCTCAAAAAAACCCGCACGCACGGTTACGCTTTGCTTGTTGTAGGCCAGGCAGCCATCCAGGTCGCCCCGCTGAAGGCATATCCCGCCAAGCTGCACGTATGCTTCGGCAAGGGTGGGGCTGCAGCGGACCGCCTCTTTCAGTTCCCGCTCCGCTTCATTAAATTCCCGAAGTCCCAGTAAAGCGGTCGCCAGGTTGTAATGGCTCATGCCGCATTCGGGGTTGGATGCAACCGCTTCCCGCTGGTTTTTAATATACTCATGTACATTTTTTGCCAATGCCATAATATTTTACCCTTGATTGTTGAACGGATTATATATTCATTCACCACGGTGCGGTGAATACCAATCGCTTGCACTTCTGGCAAAATTAAGAAAGACTGCAGCCTGTTGTCAAGGAAAATCCCTGAGAAGGAATTCTCAGCAGGGATACCGGTATTTTTTTAATTGACAGCCTCCGGGGGGATACATAATAATTGATACCGGCTGCATTTTCCCCGCGAAACGATTTCATAACGGCGGGAACGCAGCCGCATCGAAGACAAACCGTGTTTCGAAGCTTTTACCATCGCAAACACCCCTATCACAAACCCGGCTATACGGATTGAAAGGCGCCTGCCAGGCGCAGTCGTTTTTATGGGGCCGGAAGGAGGATAACATGCAACACGGCTTGCAGCATGGGTGCTTTACGGCACTTGTCACACCTTTTAACGAAGACGGCGCGATCGACTATACCGGTCTTGAAAATATCATTTCATTTCAGATTGAATACGGGATCACCGGAATCCTTGCCGTCGGCACAACCGGTGAAAGCCCGACCCTGACCTGGGATGAGCATATTCAGATCATAGACACCGTTGCGGCCAGAACCAGGGGCCGCTGTGCCGCTATCGCCGGCACCGGCAGCAACAATACCGTGGAATCCATATCCGCCACCGGGCACGCGGTGAAGGCGGGCTGCGACGCCGTGCTCATGGTCGACCCCTATTACAACGGCCCCAGCTCCCTGGAAATCCGTCGCGAGTATATTGCGCCGGTCGCACGGGCGTACCCGGACATGACGATCATCCCCTACGTGATCCCGGGCAGAACAGGCACCCAGCTTCTGCCCGAAGACCTTGCGTTGATTTACAGGGACCACCCCAATGCCGGGTATGTCAAGGAAGCGACGGGAAACCTCGACAACATGCGCAGGACCCGGGCCTGTTGCGGTAACGGATACACCATCTTGTCCGGTGACGACGCAATCGCCCTTGAAATGATGATCGACCCTGAAATAAGGGGCACGGGCATGATATCCGTCATGTCCAATATCGCGCCGAAAGCCGTAACCGAAATGGTCAATCGGTTGATTGAAGGGGATATCGAAGGGGCAACAAGGCTGAACACGGCGCTTTCGCCCCTTTTTGGCCTCGTGACGGTCACCACAAACGAAGACACCCCTTATGGCACTGTCTCCTGCAGGGCCAGAAATCCCCTTCCCGTCAAGGCATTGATGCACATCATGGGCATTTTACAGGGCAACTGCCGCCGCCCTTTGGGCAAAATGACCCGAAAAGGACTTCAGAAGGTGCTCGAAACAGGCCGGCAGGTTTACCGGGAAAATCCGGAAATACTGAAACCGGCAGCTGAATTTTTCAACGTGGACCTCGAAGCCCGTCTCAACGATCCGGGGCTTGAAAAAACCTACTGCGACAAACTGTGCTACCCGGATTATTAAAAGCGGATCAGGGGCTGCAAACCGGCCTGCAATTCGGCCTGTTCAGGTGGCGTTGACGCTGTTGCTGCGCCTTGCCGCCGCAGCCTCGTTGACCTTGAAATCCCCTTGTTTGAACAGAAGCCAGTTGAGCCACCTGAAACTGAAGTCCAAAAGGGCCAGTTCGTCATTTTTGATGCGTTCCGTCTCCTCGGGCGAAATGTCATAAATTTCAAGAAAAGCGCTTTCAAACACAAACCGCCGGAAACGGTCAATATCATAGCTTGCCGTAAAAAACATGTTCTTGGTTTTCTGCGTCAATCGGATATTTGAAGGAATGGAGCGTTTTTTGACGATCAGGTCCGTCCACATGGCGTTGACCGCATCGTAGGCATCCAACCCCTGGTCTTTGCGCCACTGCGCCACCGTCATCGGGTTGTCTTCCTCAAAGCCCCGGCAATGGGGTTCGTTCACAAAAAAATAAAAGCCTTCCGCGTCCTCCTCCTTGTAGTTCAGAGACCCGACGCCGATGGGATAATACCGGCAGGTCGTCGGCCGATCGGCATACACCAGGCATCCGTCTTCCCGGACGAAGGGGCATGCCGGTTCGCCTTCAACATCATCGAGCATTTTCAGGGTGACCACCGGAAGGTCCGTTTTCTCAAGAACCTGGGGGGTCGTATACACGGCGAGAAACTCCTCGGATGTCATCTGGAGCCGGTTTTTCAGCCGGACAATGTCATAGGGGGTGAGCATGATATTGATGCCGTGGCAGCACTGGGTAAAACACGGGACATCCTTATGGC
>SKZX01000388.1 GCA_007127175.1 Desulfobacterales bacterium | reverse complement strand
GAGGCCGTGTGTCCGCAGGCGGCCATATACCGGGAAACGTTGCCGGAGAACGGCTTTGAATACCGGGTCCGGGAGGACCGCTGCATCGCCTGCGGTTTCTGCGCGGGAGCCTGTCCATGCGGGATTTGGGCGATCGTTGCCAATGAGCCGCTGGCTTAATCAAGCCTTTCGCGGAGGCGAATCTTGGCGGGCAAGCGGCGCCAGGTTGGGGATAATGGACAAAAGGAAAAAAGACAAGGCAAAAGGCAAAATGCGATAAAAGTCAAAGGGCAATTTCCCGCGGGGTCGGGTACCGGGTGTGGTCCCGGCAACTGCAGGAGAACGCTGATATCTCCATGGCTTGCTTGAACACGCCCTGTGATGAACGGCGGGGCCACAGGGCGCTTGTCCACGCTTCGCCAGGAGCTATCAGCAACCCCCTGCAATTGTTGCCTGGGGACCACACCCGGCACCCGAGCCCTGCGGGAAATTGGGCATTTTTGACAGGCCTTCTTTTCATTTGTAGGTCATATGATGATCATATTATTATAAAATTCGTACTCGCGTCTTGGGGTCAAGCCTGGCGGCCCCCAAGGGAAAGAGGACAAATTCCTCTCCCGGGTCGTATAGTACAGCCTCCAGGGGACGGACTTCCAGTCTGTCTCCCGGGTCGAAGGGAAATCATCGATGGGTTCCAAGGGCGCATTGTCACAGGAAACATACAGGACAACGGTAATACCATGAAAGCACTTCTGGCATTGGAGGACGGCAGGACATTCCCCTGCAGGAGCTTCACCGGGGAGGGTGAGGCTTGCGGGGAGGTGGTGTTCAACACGAGCATGACGGGGTACCAGGAAATCTTGACGGATCCGTCCTACCGGGGGCAGCTCGTGACCATGACCTATCCCCTGATCGGGAATTACGGGGTAAACCCCGAAGATGTGGAGTCGGATCATGTTCAGGCCGAAGCCTTTATCATCCGGGAGTACCAGGAATTTCCCAGCAATTACCGCATGACGGAGACACTGAGGGAATATCTGGTGAAAAGCGGGAAAATCGGGGTCGACCAGCTGGACACCCGCGCCCTGACCCGTCATATCCGGAAGGCCGGGGCCATGCGGGCCTTTGTTTCAACGACGGACCGCGATCCGGCATCCCTGGCCCGAAGGGCCCGTGCCATTCCGTCCATGGTGGGTCTGGACCTGGTCACGCCGGTCACGTCAAAGGTGGCCTATTACTGGCAAAACGGCCGTCCGGATGCGTGCAGCGGGGACCTTGAGGCGGCGGGTACGGGGGTTTGGAAAAACAGCGGCGTGCATCGGGTCGTGGCCTTTGACTTTGGCATCAAGTACAATATCCTGCGGTGCCTGGCGGATGCAGGGTGCGAGGTGCTCGTGGTGCCGGCGAAAACAAGCGCCGATGTGGTTAAAGGGCTGTCACCGGACGGCATCTTCCTTTCCAACGGCCCGGGTGATCCCGAACCGGTGGATTATGCCGTGGAGACCATACGCGGACTTCTGGGATATCGCCCGATTTTCGGCATTTGCCTGGGGATTCAGCTGCTCGGGCTGGCCCTGGGGGCCAAGACCTACAAGCTGAAGTTCGGCCACCATGGCGGCAACCAGCCGGTAAAAAACCTGCGAACCGGAAAGGTGGATATCACCTCTCAGAACCACGGTTTTGCCGTGGATGCGCAAAGCGTCGACCCAAAGGAAATCGAAATGACGCATATCAACCTGAATGACGATACCGTGGAGGGGTTCCGGCACCGGAAATATCCCTTGTTTGCGGTCCAGTACCACCCCGAGGCCGCGCCCGGCCCCAACGATGCCCGGTACCTGTTCAGTGAGTTTGCGAAGATGATGGGGGAGGGGGTGTAAACCCCTTCAGTCACACCCGGTTTCCGGCGCCGGAATAGCAAAAATACTTCCAGGCAGCTGCATGCCGGGAGAGCATTTTTTTCAAGGAAGGGCTTACAGGCTTCAGTCCATCAAGTCCACTAAGTCCACCAAGTCCATAACGTCCACCAAGTCCACAACAAATTAAACATACAAAAAAAATACAAAAACATGCCCAAACGCACAGACATACACAAAATTCTCATCATCGGCGCAGGGCCCATCATCATCAGCCAGGGCTGCGAGTTCGACTACTCCGGCACCCAGGCGTGCAAGGCCCTCAAGGAAGAAGGCTTCACCGTCATCCTGGTCAACTCCAACCCGGCCACCATCATGACCGACCCGGAGATGGCCGATATCACCTATATCGAGCCCATCACCCCGAAAGCGGTGGAGATGATCATCGAAAAGGAGCGCCCGGATGCGGTATTGCCGACCCTTGGGGGGCAGACCGGCCTGAACACGGCCGTGGCCCTGGCAAAAAAGGGCGTTCTGGAAAAATACGGGGTGGAGATGATCGGGGCTAACCTGGAGTCCATTGAAAAAGCCGAGGACCGTGAAAAATTCCGGGCGGCCATGGAAAAAATCGGATTGCGCGTGCCGAAAAGCGCCTCGGCCGGCGACATGAAAACCGTTCGGGAGATCTCGGCCGACATCGGTTTCCCCGTTATTTTGCGGACCAGCTTCACATTGGGGGGTACCGGCGGCGGGGTGGCCTACAACCCGGATGAACTGGAAACCATGGCGGCTGCCGCCATCGATGCCAGCCTCATCAGCCAGGTCATGCTCGAAGAGTCGATCCTGGGGTGGAAGGAATACGAGCTCGAGGTCATGCGGG
>SKZX01000071.1 GCA_007127175.1 Desulfobacterales bacterium | reverse complement strand
TTTTCAACCCACAGGACACGACATCTTCCTTTTGAAATACGGCTACCACCAAGCTTTTCGAGTCCAAGTGACCTATTCTTTTCTTTCGATTGCGATACTGATTTCGATTTCAGACGGCTTTGCAAAAAGGTCAAGATCAAGGCGCGTTCCATCTTTGAAGAATTGATCGTACTTGGCCGTACGTGAGATTCTTCAAAAATTGCTCACAACGCAGATATTGGGCTTTTTACACAGCCGTCAAGGTTATTGGGTTTTGATGATTGCATTAATCCATTGATCTCCAAAGGCATTCACCTGCCAGTCTTTCAGTATTGACATGGCCTTCAGATCGTCGATATTTTTCGGCGCTTCAAGGGCGATATGCCCGATGGCCGCGTTGTTGATCAGCATGGCCGGGTCGATATCGAGTTCCCCGGCTTTGCGCTCGCGCCATTTTTTCAGGGCGTCAATGCGCCGGGTGATTGCCGGGGTCGACGGTGTTTTTTTTGTTTTTGGGTAGCTGGGCAGCGCTTCGTCCGGGATCTCAAGGGCGTCGGTAACGGCTTTTACAATGGCATCCCCGTACATCTGAGACTGCTTTTTACTGACAATGCCGGATCGGAACAGACGGGTCTTGTCTGAAGGTTTTTTTCTGGCCAGGTCCAGCAGATCGGTATTGCTTAAAATTTTATAGGGGGGGCGGTCCTTTTTTTCTGCTGCTTTCAGCCGGAAGGACACCAGGTTTTCGAGTACCGCAAGACTTCGGGAATCAAGCCTGCCGGCGCCTTTTATCGACATGAAAAGGGGGCGGTTGAGGTCGCTGTTTTCACCGTACCTGACCCGGCAAAGGTCCTCGCAGGTTTCAAGCATCCAGCCAAGCCGCTGTTTTGCTATGAGGGCGTCTTTCAGCTCATGGTAAAGGTCTGCCAGGTAGCGCACATCGTCTGCAGCATAGGCGATCATTTCTTCCGGCAGCGGCCGTATGGACCAGTCTTTTTTCTGGTATTTCTTGTCAACCGTTACATTGAAATGATTTTTCAGGACCGCTTCAAGGCTGGAGTATGAATACCCGAGAAAGCGGCACGCCAGTTCCGTGTCAAAAAGGTTCTGGATCGAAAACCCGAAATCCCTGTAAAGGCTGCGGATATCATAATCGGCCCCGTGAAAGATTTTCACGATGGCGCTGTCTGAAAATACGGGCGCCAGCACGGACAGGTCCGCAATCGCCAGTGGGTCGATGATGAAGCAGGACCTTCCGGCTGCCATCTGGATGAGGCACACTTTTTCAGAAAAATGATACATCGAATCCGCTTCAAGGTCCACCCCGACCATGGGAGCGGCGGACAGTGTTTCAACCGCCTTTTCGAGCGCACTGGGGGATGCTATGTAAACAGGTTGTTCGGTATGCATGTGTAGGTTGTAAGTTGTAAGTTATAAGTTGTAAGTTATAGGCTGTACGTTAAAGGCATCGGTTGAATGCCCTCTGCCATTAAGACTTTTTTCTTGACCGGCGCAGGCAAGTTGCTTACATAACGTTTACCGGTCGAAAAGTAAATGCCGTCTTTGAAAATGTTATGAAGACCGGCCTTTCCCGGGTGCGGCGTCCACGGATGAAACCGGGGGCGCTCATTCGTTCCAATTATATTAAATATTATGAATGGACAGTCAATGATCAATATAACATTGCCGGACGGCGCGGAAAAGCCATTTGATAAACCTGTTGACGGGTTCGCCGTTGCGGCCGCGATTTCGCAGGGGTTTTCCGGAAACTGCGTGGCAATGCAAGTCGATGGAAAATTGGTCGACATGCACCATGTTCTGGAAAGTGATGCCGAGGTGCGGTTTGTCACCAGAAAAGACCCTGAAGCCTTGGAAATCCTGCGGCATACGGCTGCCCATGTCATGGCCCAGGCGGTATGCAACCTTTACAGGGACGCCATACTGACCATCGGGCCTGTTATAGAAGACGGTTTTTATTATGACTTTGACATGGAACCCATTTCCGAGGCCGATTTTCCCAAAATCGAAGCGGAAATGAAGCGGATTGTGGGCGAAAAGCTGCCTGTGAAACGAAGGGAGGTCTCAAAGGCCGAGGCATTGGAATTTTATGCGAAAGACCCTTACAAGCAGGAAATAATATCGGAGCTTGAAGACGGTACCATATCATTTTACACACAAGGCGATTTCACGGATTTGTGCCGCGGGCCCCACCTGCCGGATACGGGTTTCATCAAGGCGTTCAAGCTCATGAAAGTCTCGGGTGCCTATTGGCGGGGCGATCCGGCGCGGCCCCAGCTGCAGCGCATTTACGGCACCGCGTATTTCGAAAAAAAACAACTCAATGCATACCTGCATTTTCTTGAAGAGGCCAGGAAGCGGGACCACCGGAAAATCGGTGCGGCACTGGACCTTTTTTCCTTCAGTGACCAGGCGCCGGGTATGCCGTTTATCCACCCCGCGGGAATGGCGCTGTGGAACGCCCTGCTCGACTATTGGCGGGAGGAACACCGGGCTGCGGGGTATGTGGAAACCAAGACCCCGGTCATCCTGAACAGAAGCCTGTGGGAGCAGAGCGGGCATTGGGAAAATTACCGGGAAAACATGTACACGGTGGTCATCGATGAGTTGGAGTCCGCCATCAAGCCCATGAACTGCCCCGGGGGGATGCTGCTTTTCAAGCGGAAACGGCATTCGTACCGGGATCTGCCTGTAAGGGCCGCGGAAATCGGCCTTGTGCATCGCCATG
>SKZX01000265.1 GCA_007127175.1 Desulfobacterales bacterium | reverse complement strand
GTCTTCTTGAAAAATGTCAACTTAATATATACATTAATGCAAAGCAATTAAATGATCAAATCAATGCGGCACATATAAACGGGGCCTGCACCAGCGACTATTTCAAACATGCAGCAGGGAGGGCGCATGAACACCGAAATGGAAATCAAAAAGGCGGCCAATATTCTCGCCAACGCAAAAAGAACGGTCGCGTCCTGCGGCGCCGGAATCTCAGCCGAAAGCGGCATCGCCACATTCAGGGACCCGGGCGGCGTGTGGGAAAAACTCAACCCGGCGGAAGTGGGCACGGCAGGGGGACTGATCAGCACGCTGACCCGCAACCCCCACAAACTCATTCCGTTTTTTATCGAATTACTGGAAACATTCCAGA
This sequence comes from Desulfobacterales bacterium, assembly GCA_007127175.1. Lineage (GTDB taxonomy): Bacteria > Desulfobacterota > Desulfobacteria > Desulfobacterales > Desulfosalsimonadaceae > B1SED10-16. The sequence goes on along the minus strand of SKZX01000265.1, from coordinate 10,134 downwards.
AAGCGGAGCCCAACCCGGCGCACCTTGCCCTGGGTGAACTTGAACGTATGGGCATTCTGCAGACGGTGGTCACCCAGAACATCGACAACCTGCACATCGAGGCGGGCAGCAGAAGTGTCATCGAAGTGCACGGCAACGGTTTCCGGACCCGCTGCATTTCCTGCGGCGGGACTGAACGGCTGGAAAGAAAGCGGATTATCAAGGACACATTGAAAAAAGTCCGCAAAATGCAGGAATTTACCATAGAAGCCATTGCCTCCCTCCTGCCGCCGTGCCGCAACTGCCTCTCACCCACGCGACCGGATGTGGTCATGTTCGGTGAGACGGTCAAGGATATTCCCGAGGCGTTCGAAGCCGCCCGGAGATGCGACGTCCTTCTGGCGATCGGGACCTCGGGAACGGTATACCCGGCGGCATACCTGCCCTTTCAGGCCAAGGAAACCGGCGCCAAGGTCATCGTTGTCAACCCCAATGAAAATGCTTTTTCCGAGGTGTCGGATGTTTATATCCCCATGAAAGCCGGGGCGGCCATGGGCGAGATTATAAAGTATATCAGAAAATTGACGGCTTTGTAAAAGCCCAATATCTGCGTTGCGAGCAATCTTTGAAGATTCTCACGTACGCCTAAGTACGCTCAATTCTTCAAAGATTGGCAAACCCGGCTTCGCACCGCCAGAAGCGAACTGAACCGTCGGATGGCAGGGGTATGAGGTATAAGGATACTTTCGGGCTCGGCCGTCTTTCGGCAACCGGGGGTATCCAAACGTTTTTATCAATTCCAAACGGGAAAGGGCCGCAAGATGGGAGAGAAGGGAAAAAAAGACAAGGGCAAACGCGAAGAACAGAAAAAAAGCAGGCGCACGCTGAAGGAAAAACGAAAGCAAAAAAGCCAAAAGGATAACCCCACGTAAAATCGGTTCGGGCTACAGGTGAAAATTTGCAGAAATTATAAATGATGGCACCGTAAGAAGTCCAATATCTGCGTTATGCGCGTTTCCTCAGAATTTGCGGCTTACGCCTTGTAGACATACACGTACGGCTAAGCACTCTGTATTTTTGGGAATCGCGCAAGCCTTGATCCTGAACTTTTTACAGCACCATCTGAAAACCGACGTTTACGAGTGCGTCAAAAATGGCAGCGCCTAAAACATCCGATGATGAAATCTTTTAATACGCCGAAAGTTTCATCACCGCCGGGCGTGGGCCTTTAATCGTTCTGGATCATGATTTAAGGGTGATTTCCGCCAGTCGTTCCTTTTGCGACGTCTTTAAAGTAAAGCCTGAAGAGACCCTGGGCAGGCTTATCTACAATCTGGGCGACAAACATTGGGGCATTGCGGAACTGCGGCAACTGCTCGAGACCTGCCTTCCTCAAAAATTTTCCCTTGACGACTACGAGCTTAAACACGAATTTGCCGACCTCGGCAGCCGCACCATGCTTTTCAACGCCCGGGAGATTCCAAGAAAGCCAGGAAAAAAGCGGATTATCCTCCTTGTGGCGGGGGGTATGGTTTTCAGGAAATCAACGGGTTATGCCGGGGGAAAGGAATCCAATCAAAGCGTAAAAACGGAAGCATCGTATCTGCAAAACAGGTTGTCGCGGGTGATGATGCATAGTTTTTCCAGTCGGGCTTGGGCGATAATCATTCTGTCAAAGGGGTCGCGATGGTGCATTGGAAGCCCGCCTGCCGCATACGCATGATCCGTGGTGATGGATAAAAGTTCAAATCCCTGATCTTTGATAACGGGATAAAAATCCGCTGGAATTTCCAGTTTTCCAAGCGCTTGCTTGATCCGTATTTCCCAGATCACGGCAGCACTTACAATAATCAGGTTTCCGGGATCAGCGATAGCTTTTCGTTCAGCAGGGGAAAGATAAGGACTGTCATCCAACCACCACAGCAGCACATGGGTGTCGAGAAACAGATTCATTTATCCACCATGCCGAATGCTTCGGCGATATCATCCGGGAGCACATCGAAATCATCCGCGATTTTGATTTTTCCTTTTAAAGCGCCGGGCCGGCGCGGCTGCCGGCTATTCTCATACTTGATGATGCGGGCTACCGGCTTTCCAGCCTTGCCGATGATCACTTCTTCTCCGGCCATGACTTTTTCAATCAACGCGGATAACTGTGCCTTTGCTTCTGAAATATTGGCAATCAGCATGCTTAACCTCCTGTCTGAAAATAGTCTGACCAGACCAGACCATTTTGTCAAGGGGTTTTAAATAGAATACATCCGGCTTGTGTGAGACGTTGCCGTTGGCATCACCCCATGCGCACCACGACGTCGTATCGCCGCTTTTCATCTGAAAGGGAAATATCATTGCCGCTCAGGACTTCGCCTTCGAGCAGAATCTGTTCGATCCCGTTGTTGACGCCTTTCGGGTTTAGGACCTGAATATGATAAATCGACGCGCCATGGCGATAGGTTATCGTAAATCCGGGCCAGGCCCTGGGGATGCAGGGGGAGATGCGAAGAACATTTCCGGTGCGGGCAAACCCCAGAATCGCCTCGAGTCCAAGGCGGTACATCCAGTTCCCTGATCCGGTATACCAGGTCCAACCGCCGCGACCGGTGTGGGGGGCCATGCTGTAGACATCGGCTGCGATGACATAGGGTTCCACCCGGTACCGGGCAATTTTTTCCCGGGTATCCCCGTGACAGATGGGGTTTAACATCCTGAAAAGCGCGTGGCTGAGGTCCCCCTGGCCCAACTCGGCAAAGGCCCATACGGTCCAGATTGCCGCGTGGGTGTACTGCCCCCCGTTTTCCCGGATGCCCGGGGGATACCCTTTAATGTATCCGGGGTCGCGCGGCGAGGTGTCAAAGGGCGGCGCAAAAAGCCGGATCAGCTGGTCTTCCGGGTTTACGAGGTGTTTTTCGACCGCTTCCATGGCGCGTTTGGCACGGGAAAATTCCGTCTCTCCACCCGAAAGAACAGCCCAGGACTGCGCGATAGCGTCGATCCGGCACTCGTCGGATTTAGACGAGCCCAGCGGTACGCCGTCATCGTAGAATCCCCGCAAATACCACTCCCCGTCCCAGCCGGACGCTTCGATATCACGGCGCAGTTGCCGGGACATGGCGATAAAAGTATCCGCCTGCCCACCCTGATCCATCTGCCGGCAGATATCCGAAAAATCAATAAGGGTCGCGAGCAGAAACCAGGCCAGCCATACGCTTTCCCCTTTTCCGCCGATGCCGACCCGGTTCATGCCGTCGTTCCAGTCGCCGGCGCCGATCAGTGGCAGCCCGTGATTTCCCCGGGTAGCGGCTTTCCGGATGGCCCGCAGGCAATGCTCGTAAAGGCTGAAACCTTCGGCGGTGTTTTCATAATGGCCGTATCGTTCCTCCTCTTCGGGTTCGAGCGCCTTTGCCTGCAGAAACGGAATCTGCTCGTCCAAGACGGAAACATCACCGGTGACTTTCACGTAATGGGCGGTCACATAGGGCAGCCACAGCAGGTCGTCGGTCATGCGGGTGCGCACCCCGCGCCCGGACGGCGGGTGCCACCAGTGCAGGACGTCGCCTTCTGCGAACTGGTGCCGGGCCGCAAGCAGAAGGTGCTCCCGGGCGATCTCCGGCCGGTGGTGCAAAACACCCGTCATATCCTGCAGTTGATCCCGAAAACCGAATGCGCCGCTCGACTGGTAGAGCGCCGAGCGCCCCCAGATGCGGCAGGAAAGATTCTGGTAAACCAGCCATCGGTTCAGCAGCAGATCCATGGCCGCATCCGGCGTTTCAACCGTCACGGACCCCAGCAGTTCATCCCAGAACGCCGTTGTCTCCCGCCATGCTTCATCGATGCGCCCCGGCTGCCGGTATTTTGCCACAAGCTGCTGCGCATCTTCCCGGTTCGCACCTTGTCCCAACAGAAAACAGACGTCCTGGACTTCTCCCGGGGCCAGATTGAGGTGGACCTGGACCGCACCGCATGGATCGATCCCCGCCGTGGTGTCATTGGCCAGACCGATACGTCCGAGAGCGGCCGGACGCCGGTAGTCTCCCATGCGCCCCAAAAACTCGGAGCGGCTGGCGGTAAACCCGTGAAGCGGCCTGTCTGCCGAGAGAAAGGCAACCCTTTCGCCGAATTCGGCATTGTAGGCATTGTGCACAAGCAAGGCATGATTTTCGTTGTCATACGACGTTACGATGAATGGCTGCATGCCTTCCCGATCCGGGCCGAGCACCCAGTCCGCGTAATAGGAGGCCGTTACCCGGCGCATTCGTCCGCTCATGTTCTCCAGGCGGAGGCAAATGAGCTTGACCGGGTCGGCAACAGGCGTAAAAAGGCGCATTTGCTGACAAATTCCGTGGCTGCGGTGTTCAAAGACAGTGTAGCCGGCACCGTGCCGTATCAGGTGGGGCTCGGGCTCTCCGGCCGGCAGCGGTGTCGGCGACCATACCTCCGCTGTTTCTTCATCGCGCAGGTAAAGTGCCTCTCCCGGGGGATCGGAGACAGGGTCATTGTGCCACGGTGTCAGGCGGTTTTCGCCGCTGTTAACCGCCCAGGTATTGCCGGACCCGCTCTCCGAGATTGTAAAGCCGAATGCCGGATTGGCGATCACGTTGATCCAGGGGGCGGGGGGCATCTGCCCGGGGGCCAGGTAAATGACGTATTCGCGCCCGTCCGGGGTGAATCCGCCCAGCCCGTTGTCAAACTGAAGGTCGGCCGGTCGTGAAAGCGGCGGTGTCAGCAATGGCTTTTCGGCCGTTGCGGGTTCCGGGATGAAGTCCGGAAGCGGCGGTGTCGGTGACGTGTCAATGCCGGCCAGTTGATCGGCAAGCGGCCCTTTATCCGCGTCCACTATCCCCCTTGCTGCGGTGTCCAGCAAAACGCGGTCGGCTTCTTCCATCTGATCGGCATTCAAAAGAAAGATGCCGCCGCGCCGGTTCAGCCACTCATAGCTGTTGGTGCGCTGCAAAAGACGATGCAGCTGCCCCTGCAGCTCCTGGGCATATCCGCTTTCCTTCATGTTGACAATGACCAGATCGATTTTAAAACCGCGGTTGCGCCAGTAAGCATGGGCCCGAAGCATCTCCTGGACAACTGCCGTTCCCTCCTGGCCGGAGATGCGGACCAGAAGGATGGGGTTGTCACCGGATATGGCATGGGGCCACAACCCCGGCTGCCCCCTGGTATTGGCCGCCAATGTTTTCGGATCGGCCCGCAGGGCCGGGTGCGGATAGAGCATAACAGAAAGAAGTTTCTGCATGGCGGCCAGCTCCGGACTTGAAAGCGCCAGCTGCTGGAGTTCCGATCGGGTCTTCGTTTTTACCGCCGAAAAGGCCCGGTCCACTCCTGACAGGTCCTGATATCGTTTGGCGGTTTCCATGGCCAACTCCTGTGCGTTTGCAGCCAGGGTAAACCATGCGATCTGGATTTTCTCGTTCGGTTGCAGTTCGATCTCCTGGCCCAGAGACATGATCGGATCAAGAGCTGCTTCGCTATTTTGGCCCGCACCGGTCTTGCTCTGCGCTGGCCAGATGGGATCGCGGACCGTCCGCCCCCTACCCAGAAACCGAAGGCGGTTAATTTCATGGGCGCCTGTGGCGGCTGTGCCTTCCGGGAGGATAAGACCGTGGATCAGAAAAATCGGGGACTCGTTTGCCGAGCGCGGACGGCGCCGAAAGAAAAGCCCGTTTATTTCTTCCATGAACCGGCTTTCAATAAACAGTTTGTTAAAAGCCGGATGGCGCCGGTCGATCTCCGGCGGGGCCAGGACCACCTCCCCGTAGCTGGCGGCAAACAAACGGCGTGTTCGATGACCCTGATTGGTGATGGTGAGCCGGCGGATTTCCATGGCATCCTCCGGCGGCACGGTGATTTCGGTGTGAAGGACAATGTCTTGAAATTCCGTTCGAAAGTCGGCTTTGTGGGGCGAAAAATGTGCCTCGGACTTCCTTGGCGCCTTTCCAAGAGGCTGATAAGTGGCCGACCAGAGCTCACCGCTCTCCTGATCGCATACATAGATCCAGGTCCCCTGGTTGTCGAGGGTGGTGTCGGCGCGCCACCGGGTCAGAGCGGTTTTCTCCCACACGCTGAAACCGCTTCCGGCGCTGGTGATAAATACTCCGTAATGACCGTTGGAGAGCAGATGAGCATGCGGGAAGCAGGAATGGACCGGCACGGACCAGGAATTGAGCTCAATTTTTGGTTTTTGCTGGGTCCGCCGAACGGCCGCCATTTCAGGAAGTTTTTCAAGCGGCGCCTGATTCGGAAATTTCTCCTGCAGCAGCAACTCGGCGCTTTGAATCCGGGGATCACTGTGGAACCGGTTGATCATCTTGCCATCGGTGAGATAATTGGCCAGGGACAGCAAAATCATGCCCTGGTGATGGCTGTAAAAGGAGCGGATGACGGCCTGTTTTTCTCCCATGGAAAGCCGTGACGGCGTGTAGTCCAGCGCCTCGTAGAAGCCGTAAGTACCTAAAGCATTTTGTTTGGTGAGCGCGGCAATATTGTCCACGACAGCCCGCGGCCGGATTGTCAGCGCCAGCAGGGACGCGTAGGGGGCGATGACCAGATCCTCTTCCAGCCCCCTTTTGAATCCCAGTTCCTGCACCCCGAAAGCCCGGTATTGGTAGTGCATATCGGCGTTGAACCGGTAATACGCAGACTCGGAAACCCCCCACGGCACTTTTTTCTGCTTTCCGAATGCGATCTGGCGGGCCACCGCGGCACGGGCGCTTTGTCCCAGAAGCGTGGCTGCGTCCTCCCGCATCAGCAGGACGGGCATGAGGTATTCAAACATGCTTCCGCTCCAGGAAAGCAGATATCGTGTATTATCCTTCCGGGCCATCGGCCGGGACAGATGCAGCCAGTGGCTCTGGGGGACATCTCCCTTCGCGATAGCCACCAGGCTTGCGATACGCGCCTCAGAGGCAATCAGATCATAGTGATTGGCGTCAAAAGCGTCTGCATCCACGTTGTAGCCGATCCGAAAAAGCTGCCGGTGGGGATTGAACAGAAACGTGAAATCCATGGCCGCCACCATTGCTTCCGCCTGCCGACCGATTTCCCTGAAATCCGACAGGATATATCGGGCGTTTTCTTGCGCCGACAGGAGGCTTTCTTTCAATTGCGCGCACCACGCCAGGGCTTCGCTGCGGTCCTCTGCGGACGGCATGGTGTTCAATACCTTCTGCAGACGGGCAAGGCGCTCCAGAGCTGAGCCGCAAACAGTCTCCACCTCATCGATAGTCGGCATAAGCGGCAGCGAGCCCTTTAGCCCATTCCATTCTTCGGCTGCCGGGGTATTGGCGGTCTGCAAAAGCGCAGGTACTTTATCAAGCATCGAAAGCCAGGGCGTGAGTCTCAAAAGTTCCCGCCGCGCATTGTGCAACTGGTAGTGAATTCGTTGTGTCCATAGGCGCAGAGTGTTTAAGTCGGCTGCGTTCAGGAGATGTCCTTTGGTTTCCACCATGCCGGCCAGGCGCCGGTCCAGTTCCGGCCAGTCATCTTCCTCCAGTTGATGCAGAAGGGATATCCACTGTTCTGGTTTGTCCTGAACGGCCAATACATGGTTTCGGATATGGTCCCACTGGGATTTCACCGGGCTGACCGCTTCGTAGGCGTCTTTTTTAAAATGCGCAACGATGTCGTCGAGTACATCAAGGGTGTCGAGAAGGCCCTGGTACCGCTGCCAACGCAATATCGAGGCGTTCTGCAAGTCAGCGCATCCCTGGCGAAGCGTCAGGAGGCATGCGGCCAGGTTCCCGCTGTCAACCGCGGACACATATCGGGGCTGAAGCGGCTGAAGGCTGCGGGTTTCATACCAATTGAGAAAATGACCCCGATGTCGCTCCAGTTTTTCCATTGCGTCAAAGGTGTTGCGTAAACGGGCGGAGAGCAGGGGGAGGCCGATATATCCCAGGTCGTACGCCGACAGGGTAGACAGCAGCAAAAGCCCGATGTTGGTGGGGGACGTGCGGTGCGCCACACTCCCCAGAGGCGACTGCTGAAAATGATCCGGCGGGAGCCAGTAATCTTCAGGGCCCACAAACTGCTCGAAAAAAAACCAGGTGCGCCGGGCAAGCCGGCGAAGCTGGTAACGCTGACCAGTTTCCAGAAACTCCTGCGCTATCTCTGCGGGCCGGCTGATCCGGTAGGCGATGTATGGAGAGAGAAGCCAGGCAATCAGCAGCGGCGCGGCACTGAAAAAAGCCGTGACATTAAAGACGCTCAGCAGGAAGGCAACACCTGCGGCAACCACCGGGGCGCCCCACATTCGCTGCCAGAACCAGCCCGATTTGCCTTTGTTCTCAAAAACCCGGGCGGTACTGGCCGAGGTCGTCCACTCCAGCAGCCGCCTGTGCGAAACCCAGAGCCGGTAGAGCGTCCTGAAAACGGCATCCATTGTAATCATGGCTTCATAGGGCAGAAATGCCAGCATCAACAGCCAGCGGGAGCCCGACAGCCGAAAGCAGGCCGCAATTTCCCGCAGGGATGTCCGATCCCGGAATTGAGAGGGCAGTTGTGTTATTGCCTGAAGTACCAACGGAACGGCCGACAACAGCAGGGCGAGCAGTGTCCAGATAATGACCGGCCCGGGAAACAAAAACCATACGGCGATGAGCAGAACCAGCATTGCCGGCTGAAACAGGCTTCTGATCAGGTTGTCGAGAATTTTCCAGCGGCCGATCAGCGAAATCCGGTAGGGACTGGCAATGACTTTGGGATGGGGTTTGCGGAACAACAGCCAGGGCAGAAGCTGCCAGTCCCCCCGAACCCATCGATGCAGCCGGCGCGCATACACCGGATAACTGGAGGGGTATTCTTCCAGCAAAACAATATCGGTCACCAGACCGACCCGGACATGAATGCCTTCGAAGAGGTCATGGCTTAACAGTGCGTTATCCGGAACCCGCCGGAAAAGGATACGTTCAAAGGCGGCGATATCATAGATGCCCTTGCCCGTGTAGATGCCTTCTCCGAACAGGTCCTGATAAACGTCCGACGCAGCGGTGGAATACAGATCCAATCCGCTGCTTCCGGAAAAAATTCCGGAAAAAAGGGATCGGCTTGCACTGACCGGATGAATTTCTGTTCTCGGCTGAAGGACCGTATATCCGGTGATGCCTTCGCCCGTCCGGGAATCGAAGCGTAAACGGTTTAATGGGTGAGCCAGGGTTCCGATCAGACGATGGGCCGTTTCGCGCGGTAGCAGGGTATCGGCATCCAGGGTGATGACATAGCGCATATCCGACAAGGCGGCCATATCCCCGATCCGGACGGCATAGGAAGTATTTTCGTCTCCCCTGATCAGGCGGTTGAATTCATCGAGCTTTCCTCTTTTGCGCTCCCACCCCATCCATATGTTTTCTTTGGGATTCCACAGTCGTTCCCGATGAAAAAGAAAAAAGGGCGAATGCTCCGTCTTGTTTTCGGGCGATGCCCCGTAGCGCTGGTTGAGATATTCGGTGCCGGTGATGGTCCTTGCGATCAACTCCCGGTCCTGAGGGATCTCTTTTTCGGGCGCATCTGCCACGTCTGTCAGCAGCGCAAAAAAGAGGCGGGGATCGGTATTGCCCAGATAGTGGCGTTCCAACTGGCGAAGCAGCGCATCGATTTCATCGGTATCGCTCAACAGGGTCGGGATCACCACAATCGTGCGGCAATCGTCAGGAATACCATCTTTTAAGTCGAGTTTCGGCAGCACCCGGGGGGAAATGACACGGGTAAGGGCCCAGTTCGTCAGGGTGACGGCGGCGGTGACAACGGGGATCAGGCTAAAAACCGAAATCAGGCACAATTGGAGAGTCGTTGCGCCAGCGCTATACCCGTAACCGATGAGCAGGAGCAGAATGGACAGGGCCAGGATTCCGATTGTCCCCAAATAAAGCAGGGTCGGACGATTCAGGAGCCATTGTTTCAGGAAAACCCCTGCGGCGGGCCGGAATTCCAGTTGCGCTTCAAGCCTGGCGCGCCCAGCGTCCATGAGATAATAACCGACATGACGGTAGTGATCCGCTCCGGATGGATTTTTGATGCCGCCTTGCTGCGCCAGGCGGACCGCCTCCCGGGCCACTTCGGTTTCGCTGTAAGGGATTTTTACCGCAAGCGCTTCAACGGCTTTCCTGTACCTGTCCCTGGATTCAAAATCCATGAGACCATAGGTGGCTGACG
>SKZX01000266.1 GCA_007127175.1 Desulfobacterales bacterium | reverse complement strand
TCACCGGTGTTTGGCGCTATGATGCATCATCAGGAATGCATGGAGGAGCGTATGGAAAAAACAAGAACGGATGTCATTCTGGCAGACGCCGCTGGCGGCATTGCCGGGGCGGTGAGCGCGGTTTTCGGGCATTTCGGCGGTGGTGAAAAATACCTGGGCCCCAGCCGTGATATTTACATCAAGGTCAACGGCGTTGGCTGCGAGCCCCATGTCTACACCGATCCGGAAGTCCTGCGGGAAACCGTTTCCTACTTCCAGAAGTGCGGCGCACGGACGGTCTACGTCATGGAGAACTGCACCCAGGCCAACTTCACGCGGTTGGTTTTCCGGGCCACCGGTTTTCTCCGGGTCTGCAGGGAAACCGGCGCCGTGCCGGTCTACCTGGATGAAACCCCGGGCGTGCCCATATTCCTTGAAGGCATTGAAGCATTTGTCGATATCTCGCGTTTTGTCTATGAGCGGCTCATGGAGCATGGCGATGACAATTTTTACCTGTCCCTGCCCAAGCTGAAAACCCATTCCATGTCCCAGGTGACCCTGTCGCTCAAGAACCAGTTCGGGCTCATCCACCAGAAGAGCCGCATCGCGGACCACAATTACCGGATCCACCAGAAGTTTGCGGACATCTACCGTGTGCTCCGGCCGGATTTCGCCCTGGTCGACGGACTCATCGCAACCACCCACGGCCATTATCCCACGGCATACAACGCGGAAAAGTGTGTGGTCCCCATGAACCTGCTTATCGGTGGTGAAGACCCCCTGGCGGTGGACGTGGTCGGGGCCGCACTGATGGGTTTTGCGCCGGAGGACGTAAGCCACCTTGAACTGAGCCGCGCCGCAGGCATCGGTATCGGCGACCCGGAGCGCATCGATATTGTCAACCAGCCCCTGTTCGAGGCGCGGAAAAAGCAGCTTACCTGCGAACTGCTCGATGATTATCCGCCGGACCTGGCCTTTTTAAGGGGGGAAAAGCGGTGCTGCAAGGAAGGGTGCCGCCGCAACACGGAAAATGTCGTGGAAATGATTTACCGCGACCACGGCGGCCGCGGGGGGTTCACGATCCTTATGGGAAAGGGAATCGACAGGGATGCGGTGGAGCAGGTCACCGGCAGGGTTCATATCGCGGGCAGCTGCGCCATCCAGGATCATGGGGTTTTTCTTGAGGCGCGCCTGGGAAAACGCAGTGTGACCATGAGCCCGGGGTGCAATGACCTGGCGCTGACCGTCTACGGCCTGTGCCGGCAGATGGGGGTTCATCCGATCCGCATGTCGCGGGTGAATCCGCTTCATTCCGCAGCGCTGCTGGCCGTGGCCAGGCTCAAGGGCTCCAGCGCCAATATCGTTCCCCTGGTTTAGCCTGAAAAACCGCTTTATGCTGCATCCGCAGCGCACCGCCCGATATAAAGGGTCGCGATCCCGGCGCTCAGGGGCTTCCACGCGATATCTTCAAACCCTGCTTTGCGCATCTGCACGGCAAAGGCTGCCGGTTGGGGGAAATTCAAAACCGACGCGGGCAGGTACTGGTATGCACCGGCATTTTTTGAAAAAAATCCGCCGATTCCGGGAAGAATTTTCTGAAAATACAACAGGTAAAGCGATTTGAGAAACCTGCCCGCAGGGGTGTTGAGTTCGAGTACGGCCAATAATCCCCCGGGTTTGAGGATTTGGCGAAAATTTTCAAGCGCCCGGTCGCGGTCGTGGATGTTCCGGATACCAAATGCAATGGTCACCGCATCCATGCACCGGGGCGGGAATGGCGGATGCAGGGCGTCGGCGGCGATCAGGGCCGCATGTGAACCCATTCCGGCTGCGCCCGTTTTGGTGGCGGCAATCTGAAGCATCTTTTTGGAAAAGTCGATCCCGTAAACCCGGGTACCGGGTTTGCGGCGCATGACTTCCAGCATGACGTCCCCGGTGCCGCAGGCCACGTCAAGCACTGCTGCGCCGGTTGACAGGTCCAGCGCCTGCACCATTTCCCGCCGCCAGTAGACATCCCTTCGGAGGCTCAACAGCCGGTTTAGAAAATCATATCGCGGTGCGATGTGGTCGAACATCGCGCTGATGGATTGCGGTTTCACTTTGGTAGTTGACAATCGCCCATTATGCATTATGGTAGGTGATGACATTTTTGCCCATGGTGAGTTTTTCAATACCATAATATCGGCGGGTGTCAAAGCAATTTGGATTTTTCATCTTGCGCCGTGGCGTGCTTCAAAGCCGTCTGAAACCGACGTTTTACGGGTTCCTGTACCATTAACCAAAATCATTCAATATCGGCAGCAATTCAACATGGCTGGAAAAAGATGCTATTATGAAGTCTTAGGTGTTGAGCGCAATGCAGACGCCTCCCGGTTGAAAGCGCAATATCGCAAGATCGCCCTGAAGTACCATCCGGACCGGAATCCGGGGGACAAGGCGGCGGAAGACAAGTTCAAGGAAGCGGCCGAAGCATACGAGGTCCTGTCCAATCCTGAGAAACGGCAGATATACGATCAGTTCGGCCATCGCGGCCTTGAAGGGCTGAACGGGCGGTCCGGCGGTTTCCGTGATTTTGATGATATCTTTTCCAGTTTCGGCGATATTTTCGAGGATTTTTTCGGTTTCCGGACCAGCGGTCGCGGCGGTCGCGGCCGAGGTCGCCGGGGCGCGGACCTGCGCTATGACATGACCATCGATTTCATGGACGCAGCCTTTGGCAAGGAAACCGAGATCGAGCTGGAAAAGATGG
>SKZX01000138.1 GCA_007127175.1 Desulfobacterales bacterium | reverse complement strand
TTTGCCGAATGGCCGGAAGAAAGGCGCCTGTCGTTTTTGAATGAAGAGCTGAAAACCTGCAGGCCTTTTGTCCGTCGCGGACAGGGTATTGGAGACGAAGCCGATGCAGTGCTTGCCTGCTACGAGGTGCTGCGCGAGCATATGGAGCGGTTTGGCCGCCGGGGGATCGGGTCTTTGATTGTTAGCATGACGCGAAGCCAGTCTGATCTGCTGGTCGTTTATATCCTTGCCCGGGAAGCGGGCCTGATGCAATTGGCCGAAGGGGGCATGGCATGCTTGCTGCCTGTGGTTCCCCTGCTTGAAACAATCGATGATTTGAAAAAGGGGCCGGAGATTTTAGACGCTTTTCTGGCCCATCCCGTCACGCGCCGCAGCCATGCGCAACGTCGGGAGGAAGCGCCGGAAGCGGATGATCAGCAGGTAATGATCGGCTACAGCGACAGCAACAAGGACGGCGGCATTCTGGCCAGCCTGTGGAGCCTGAATACGGCGCAGCGCCATCTCACCGCTGTCGGTCGGAATCACGATGTTCGGATTCGTTTTTTCCACGGCAGGGGGGGCACTATCAGCCGTGGGGCGGGCCCGACCCATCGTTTTATCGCAGGCCTGCCGTCAGGGACGATCCAGGGGGATATCCGGCTGACGGAGCAGGGGGAAATGATATCTCAGAAATACGCCAATCCGTATACCGCCCTCTACAATCTTGAACTGCTCCAGGCCAATACGGCCGGTCTTACCCTTGGGAGTGGAGATCCATATCAAACTGACGGCAGAAACGACGCCGGTTCCGGATCTCTCGCCGAAATGCTTGAACCTGCTGTAGACCGCCTTTACGATTACAGCCTCGAAAGCTACCAGGCGCTTGTAAGCTCCGACGATTTCATCCGTTTTTTTTCCCAGGCAACACCCATCGACCTCATCGAATTGAGCAGCATCGGCTCGCGTCCGGCAAGACGATCAGGGAAGCAGTCCTTTGAAGACTTGAGAGCCATACCGTGGGTGTTCAGTTGGAGCCAGTCCCGTTTTTTTCTCAGCGGGTGGTATGGTGTGGGGTCTGCGCTGCAGCGGCTTCAGGAGGATGATCCGGCGTCCTTTGAATTGTTGAGCCGGAATGCCGTCGATTTCATGCCTTTCCGCTACATTATCACCAGTGCGTCCTCGTCGGTGGCTATCGCAGACACGAAGATCATGAAGGCCTATGCCGCCCTTGTAGAAGATAGCGCGCTTGCAGCGTTTTACCTGGACAAGGTTTCAGGAGAGTATGACCGCACCAGGAGCATGCTTGAATTGCTGTATGGGCAAACGCTTGCCGAACGCAGGCCCCGCATGTACACCATGATCGGTTTTCGCTCCGAACGGCTGGAACCCCTTCACATGATGCAGATAGACCAGCTGAAAAGGTGGCGGAAGCTGAAAAAGGAAGGCCTGGTAAAGGAGGCGGAAGAAATGCTGCCGGATATGCTGCTCGTGCTCAATGCCATTGCCAGTGGGTTGGAAACGACGGGATGATCTTTGTTTTTTTTGAATGAATATTTTTCCCCTTATCAGAAAATGGAGGACAAGATGGACCAATCGGTTAATGACCAGCGATCCGTGGCTTATTTTTCAATGGAGATCGGTATTGATGAACGCATGAGCACCTACAGCGGGGGGCTGGGGATCCTGGCCGGAGATACAATCCGTGCTGCTGCGGATCTGAGTGTGCCCATGGTGGCTGTAACGCTGCTCTACCGTAAGGGTTACTTCAGACAGCGGCTGGAAGCGGGCGGGGAGCAGCGGGAAGCGCCTGCCGAGTGGCCTGTTGAGGAACTGGTAGAGGAGATGCCGCAGAGAGTCAGCGTGTTTATTGAGGGGCGTACCGTAACCCTTCGGGCATGGCGATACGACGTCAAGGGGGTTGGCGGCTTCCAGGTTCCGATATACTTTCTGGACTCCGATCTTGAGGAAAACGCCGAGTGGGATCGAACCTTGACCCATTCACTCTATGGCGGGGAGGACTATCACCGCCTCAGCCAGGAGTTAATCCTTGGTGTTGGGGGGGTTAAGATGCTTCGCGCCCTGGGGCAGCAATCCATTCGCAGTTTTCATTTGAATGAGGGGCATGCCGCGCTTCTGACCCTGGCACTGTTAGACGAGGAGGCAGCACTGGCCGGGCGTGACACGATCAGTCAGGAAGATATTGACGCGGTTATTGAAAAATGCGTGTTTACAACCCATACGCCCGTACCTGCCGGGCACGACAGGTTTCCCATGGATTTGGCCCGGCAGGTGATCGGGGACCGGGAAGACTTTTTTTCCATCGAAGGGGTCGTTTATGAAAACAGCGACCTTAACATGACCTATCTGGCGCTGAATTTCAGCCGCTATGTGAATGGTGTGGCCCGGAAGCATGGTGAAATCTCCCGCTTGATGTTTGCGGGCTATGATATTGCGGCCATTACTAATGGCATCCACGCGGAAAAATGGGCGTCAGAGCCCTTTCGATCGCTTTTTGACCGGCACACCCCCTTGTGGCGAAAGGATAATTTTTGTCTGCGCGCAGCGATATCCATGCCCCGGGAAGCGGTTTGGGAAGCCCATATGCACGCCAAGAGGCAGTTGATGGATCATGTGAATCGTGAAACCGGCACGGGTATGGATGAAAACGTTTTGACCATCGGCTTTGCCCGTCGAGCCACTTCCTACAAGCGGGCAGACCTTCTGTTTCAGGACATGGAGCGGCTGAAATGG
>SKZX01000167.1 GCA_007127175.1 Desulfobacterales bacterium | reverse complement strand
TTTCCGGCTCAGCCTGTTTGGAACTGGTGGCCGCACGCCTTGCAGTTGTAATCCGGGCAGGTCTCATCAATAACGCAATCCTTGGGCGTCAGTACCCTTCTTCGCTTTTCCGTTGTTGACGCATCTGCTGAATCGTAGACGATCTTAATCGTCTTTTTGCTCCCGCAAACCGGGCATAAAGTCGGTTCCTGTGTCATGACAGGCCTTTCGTATCAAATAAAAAATCCCATATGAATAATCGGGAAGTCCATTAATCCCCGGAAAAAAATTCGCATATGCACATTGACATCAATGTTTATTCCGGCGGCTTTTCGGGCTTTTTCAGTCTTTATCCGATTTCCCCGCTGGAATGACGGTTACGGGAACCGGCGAATGCTTGACGACCCGCTCCGTTGTGCTGCCAAAACTGAAGTTGCCGCTTTCCCCTTCTTTGGCCATGACCACGCTGTCGATTTTTTCATTTCGGATGAACTTCAGAATTTCAGCTGCGGGATCGCCAATGGCAACATGTTTAATAAAAAGTCTGCACCCCTCCAGGTGGCGATCACATATCTGGTCAAGCCGCTCAGCGGCTTTCTTCCGCAGTTTTTCCGTCAGTTTCACCATGTGCGCCTCATCAAACTCGCCGTACCAGGCTTCATGGTGAACAATGTCATCAATAACATGAAGCAGGTGAATTTCCGAATCATGATTGATCCCGAGCGACTTTACGTAAGGCAGCGCCGCTGCCGCGCTGTCAGAAAAATCCGTAGGCCAGAGCACTTTCCGAATCTCCATGGCAAAAACCTCCTTTCTCGTTTTTACTGTAATAAAGTATGATGGACTCGTAAAAAGTCGTTTTCAGACGGCTTTGTAAAAAGTTCAGGATCCAGGCGCGAGCAATTTTTGAAGAATTGATAGTACTTATGCGGACGTGAGATTCTTCAAAGATTGCTCGCAACGCAGATATTGGGCTTTTTACGAAGCCGTCAATTATATTAATCTGGAATTATCATTTTGTCACGCGCCTTCCCTGCGCTAATGCTCAGTTCCCCTTCGCATACCAAGCCGGTTCATCCGGTTGTAAAGACTGGTTCGTTTCACCCCCAGTATTTCAGACGCCCCGCCTGGCCCGCTCATCCTTCCGCCGGTTTTTTCAAGGATATAATGGATATAGCGCCGCTGCACTTCATCGAGGGAGGGCATGTCGTCAAAGGGGTTTCTGCAGTGCAAGGGGCCGGACGGTTGCAGGTCGAGTGAAAGGGTGCCGTCTGAGGAAAGAAGGATTGCCCGCTCGATGAGGTTCTGGAGCTCCCTGATGTTCCCCGGCCATTGATAACGGCTCAGCATCTCAGATTGTTCTTGCGTAATGCGAAGTTTTT
Organism: Desulfobacterales bacterium; assembly: GCA_007127175.1. Classification (GTDB taxonomy): domain Bacteria; phylum Desulfobacterota; class Desulfobacteria; order Desulfobacterales; family Desulfosalsimonadaceae; genus B1SED10-16. The sequence goes on along the minus strand of SKZX01000167.1, from coordinate 9,176 downwards.
CGTGGTTGTATTTCACGGCATAACGCTCCAGGAAATGATCCGCCAAAAGCGGGATGTCCTCTTTTCTTTCCCTCAACGGCAGCATGGTTACGGGAATCACGTTGAGCCGGTAATACAGATCGTCGCGGAAGCGTCCGGCAGCCACCTCCTCTGCCAGGTCCCGGTTGGTCGCGGCGATCAGGCGAAAATCAGAATGAATGGTTTTTGCCCCGCCGATTCGAACCATGGTTTTTTCCTGTATGGCCCTCAGGAGTTTGACCTGGATGAATTTTGGGATTTCCCCGATTTCGTCGATAAAAAGGGTGCCGGTGTGGGCCAGCTCCAAACGCCCCTTTTTCTGCCTGTCCGCGCCTGTGAAGGCACCTTTCTCGTGTCCGAAGAGTTCGCTTTCGACAAGGTTTTCCGGAATGGCGGTGGGGTCGATAATAACCAGGGGCTGATTTTTCCGGTGGCTCATCTGGTGAATGCGACGGGCCAGGAGTTCCTTGCCGGTCCCTGTTTCGCCGAATATCAGGACGGTACTGTCCGATGCGGCGATACGGTCAACCTGATCCAGAAGGTGCATCATGGCGGGGTTCTGCGTAATGATTGCGGGCTGTTCAGCGGATTCCAGGTTTACCTGGTCCGTCACTTTTTGCGCCATTCGGCTTGAAAAGGCAAAGATATGGTCAATGTAGCGGGTCAGCCACTGGGCCATAAGGGCGAGCTGGGCCGTATCCAGGTTGTCGAAGCAGTCCCTGACGTAGGAATTGTCGTGGTAGAGGACGCCCCGCACCTTCCCTTCCACCTGGAAGGGAACGCACAGCATGGCCTTGACGCGGTTCGGGTTCAGTTCAAACTCCTCCCGCCTTACCACTGCGGGCCTGTTTTCGTAATAGGTCTTGAAGATCAGGGAAAGGTTGGCTTTGAATTCCCGGGAAGCAATGTCTGAACTCGATAGGTTGCACGGCCCCCTGAGCAGAGGCGCTTTGGCCTTGCCATCCCGCCGGAACCAGAAAATCCCGCCGCGCTCTGCACCGAAAAACCGGTTGGTCGCCTTGACGGTCCGGGATAGAAGACTGTCGAAATCGGAACTGGGGGAAAGTTCCTGGATCACTTCCCCAAACATCCCAAGCAGATCGGTTTCCGTATCCTTGTGCGGCTTCATGTCGGTTTTAACGGCCAGCAGGGGCCTGAGATCATCGGGAAAGAAAAGGTCCACATAGCTGCCAAAATCACTTCTCGCTATATCAGCGATCAGCCTGGCTTGTTCATCATCACCGGATCTCAACTTCATCCGTGCGATTTCCAGCCGCGTCTTGCCGAGCTGGACCGGGTCTCCGGATTGAATCAGATACGCTTCACTCCGGCTCAAATCGGCAATAATGGGCTTCGGGTCGTCGTTTTTTTCAACGGCATCCTGTGCCTTGAGGCGGAGGGCCACACCCCGAAGATGAATATTGGGTTCCCGCATGATTCGGTCGAACTCGTTGAGATAATTGAGATCATCAGAAAAACTGATGCCGTGGCGGTGCAGTTCAAACAGCGTTTCGATCACAATGGGGGAGGCATACTGGCGGATAAGCCCCGACTTTTCGCCTTCCTCGCGGTTTTTTTTCAGCCACGCCATTGATTCGGACAGGCGACCCTCCATGTAGTGATGGAAAGCCAGCCCGCCGGTTGCGAAATATACGGCCAGGGCGTTCTGCATGGCGTTGGCTTCCTGGTATGCGCCGGAAAGGTGGAAGTTGGCTTCCCTGTTATTCCGGATACCCAGAAGAATAATGCCCAAAGCCGCCCGCAGTGTGGTGGAGAGGCTTCGGTCCGCTCCTTCAATGGCCAGTCGCCTGTAGTAATCCAGTGTTCCGATGGCACGGTGAAACTGCCCGAGAAAAGCGGCACAGTAGCTGAGCCATAGCGGCCCAGAGGGATTGATCACCCGTCCGTGCTGCTCGAATTCGAAACTTTGGGCGGCTTGTTCAAAATAAACAATGGCATCCTGGAACCGGCCCTGGATAAAATAATACAGTCCGATGAACTCGGCCGCCTGGGTCAGTATGTCCTCATCACCAAGCGCTTCAGCACCGGCCTTCCCCTTTGCAAACATGCTCATGGCCTGGTCCCGCTGCTCGCCGAAGTAAAAAAGCCGCCCCAGGTGAAGCTGAAGCAAGGCGAGAGACCGGCGGTCACCCATTGCTTCAGCCGAAGTGGAAGCAGTCTGGAGGATGCGCGTCAGGTCCGCAAACCCCTTGCCGAGGATGAAGCTCAGATTGGCGAGTACCAGGCTCGTGGAAACAAAAAGACCGTCTTTCTGGCGCCGTGTCTCCTGCGCCATGAAGCGCCCGGCGAGTTGACTCAGCCGAAGCCATGCGGCGTTTCGATCCCCCGAGGCGAGGGCATGCGTGGCCAGATCTTTTTCGATCACAAAAGCGTCATCGGTGTTCTGTAAATGAGATGAATTGAAAATAGACGGCATGGGATGCTCCTGATGGGTGTGTACAATTAATTTATAGATCGGCTGATTGGATGTCAATCAAAATGTCCTTATAGGGACACCGAAGTGACCATATCAGGACAAAAAAGGACTGTGCCAGAAAGGGTATTCCTGCAAAGACCGGGAGTCTGGACGATTAGAAAGGCTGGCATAATGATTGCATTAGGTCTGAATAGAATCCTTCTAAATACCCGCTCCCTGATCCTTGTTATAAAAAGGGGTTTCATGCTGAACCTGTCCATTTCCGCGGCAAAGCCGCTTTGTACCTAACAACAAATATGAGGAGGCAGCAATGGGTGTATTCCGAGATACCGAACATCTGTATGAATTTCTGGAGGATTTGTGGAAGCACATTGTCTTTGAGTCCGGGATGGGCGACAAGATGCGCGAGTATGAAGTCAGTTACAAGTATATCATCACCGACCCGCCGGGATACCTCTACGTTGACCCTGACACGGTCATTACCGGTGAGGACGCCAATCGGAATGCGGTGATCACCATGGAACTTTCCGGTGATACCATCCATCAGTTCTGGCTGAAAAAAATCTCCCTTCCGGTTGCCCTGGCCACCCGGAAGATCAAGGCCAAGGGCCCGATTCCCAAGGTGTTGAAAATGCTGCCGGCCTTGAAGCCGGTCCACGAAATCTTCCCGGAATATTGCAAAAAACATGATCTGCCGGTGGAATAGTTTATTTGAATTGATTTAAAGAAAGGGGGAGAACAATGACGGAAAGCAGAGTCCCCGGCCATATCGCCCATGAACTGGATGCCAGGGCGGAGAGCCAGCCGGATTTTGAAGTGTTGACATTTGAAAACGGTGATTATCCCGCCGAGGTGCTTACGTACGGGGATATCGTTGTTTCCGGACGAAAATTTATCCGGATGATGCAGAAAGCCGGCATCGGCAGAGGCGATGCGTTCGCCCTGGTCATGAGAAACCACCCGGAGTTCCTGTATGCCATGTACGCCGCCTCGATGACGGGCGCTGTCATGGTCCCCATTGACCCGAGGGTGAAAGGGGATCGCCTCCGTTACATGTTGAAGGATTCAAGTTCAAAAGGCGTCATCCTGACCAGCGAGTTTCTGGGAAACGTTACAGAAGCGTTGAGCACACTGCCGGATATCCCCATTCTCGGTGTATCCTACAAACCGGGCATGAATGTTGAGGTGTCAAATGACTACCCCTCGATCAACGAGTTGTACGAGGGGCCGGAAGCACCACCGCCCGATCAGTTCAGCGAAGACCCGGCCCTGCCCCTTGAAGTGATCTATACATCCGGGACTACCGGTGACCCCAAGGGGGTAATGGTCAAGGGGAACCGCATGAGCCAGTTTTCCCAGCTGGCCCTTTTTGTCTGGCAGTACACCCCCCAGGACAAGCTTTACACCGGACTTTCGCTGACCCACGGGAACGCCCAGGCCGTGACCCTGGTCCCTTCACTGATGCTCAACATCCCGGCAGTCATCAGCCGGACTTTTACCAAGAGCCGGATATGGGACATCTGCCGGGCTCACGGGTGCACCGTCTTTTCCCTGCTCGGCGGCATGATGATGGGTATATACAGCGAACCGCCAAAGCCGGACGACGCGGACAACCCCGTCAGGCTGGTGTTGAGCGCGGGAACGCCGCAGGTCATCTGGGAAGCCTTTGAAAAGCGGTTCAATGTCATGATTCACGAGTGGTACGGTGCGGTCGAAGGCGGGTTCGCCCATAAAGCGCCGGGGGTAGGGCCTATCGGTTCCTTTGGCAAGCCCCTGGAGGGGTTGATGGAGATGCGCGTGGTCCGGGAGGACGACACCCCTTGCGAGCCGGGCGAGACCGGTGAGATCATTTTCCGCCTTACGGGTCAGAAGATGGAGGTCGATTACCTTGGCAAAAAGGAGGCTTCCGAGGAAAAAACCCGCGGCGGATGGCTTCGCACCGGTGACATGGGGCATACCGATGAGTCAGGCTGGTTCTTTTTTGACTACCGCAAGGGCGGGGGGCTTCGCCGTTCAGGCGATTTTATCCAGCCGCACTACGTGGAAGCGGCCATCGCCGTTCACCCGGATATCAGCGATGTCTGCGTTTATGGAATACCGGCGGCCTCCGGGGCGCCCGGGGAGAGCGATATCGTGGCGGCCGTTGTCCCCATGGATGGTCGCGACATCGACCCGGCATCGGTATTTGCACTCTGCAGAAAGAGCCTGGAAGGCAATGCCGTGCCCTCATTCCTCCAGGTGGTGGGTGCCATACCCAAATCCGCGTCAGAGAAAAACCTGGATCGACTTCTGAAAGAAGATTTCAAGAAGGATGCGGAAAATGTTTTTGCACAAGAGGATTACCAATGATCTTTAATGAAACGGTTGGCGTAAGCCGAAACACCGCTTTACATAGAACAAGACGACAAGGAGGGATGGGATGAAAAAATACGTGGAGGATCTGGACTTTCGGGGAGAAGAGTTTGTCGGCGAATGGACGCCCTGGTCTCCCCCGGATATCCGCAGGAAAAAATGCGTGCTCGAAGCCGCCAGGGTGATTTTGAATTCTGTGTTCACGGCACCCTTTGCAGGTGGTGTCCCTTCCATTGAAGCGCACATCGTATACGGTCAGGATGAGCTCGAGGCATTGGCCCGAAAGGTCGAAGAAATCGCCCACACCCAGGAAAGCTGGAGAGAGGCGCTCCTGTATGAAGCAGTCATGGTGCGGGATTCGGATGTCATATTGTTCATCGGCAACATCCGCTGCCATGAGACCGCGCTTGACGCCGGGTGCGGCCTCTGCGGCGGCACACTGGACTGCGGGTATTTCTATGACCAGAAAACGCACCGGTACGGCCTGGTCGATATCACCGACCGGTCTTCCAAGCGAATGATCAACGGCCCGCTTTGCACTGCACGGGTCGGTGATCTCGGGTATGCCGTGGGCTCCGCCCTTTGGACCGCTCACACACTCATGGTCGATGCCAGGCCGTTTGCCAGCATCGGCATGGCCGGTCAGCAGCTCGGCTACTGCCGCAACTCGGGAATGGTGGTCGCCGTTCCCCTTGCGTCAAAGGCCAAGAACCCCTACGTGGATGTCAATGTGGATTATCACCTCATAAACATGGACAAGGTCCTGGACAACACCCGGAAAATCTACAACACCGCCCGGATTATCCGGGGCTTCGACTACCGCAAGTGGGTTCCGAAACCGAAAAAGCAGGAAGGGGAGGGGGAATAATGGGACACCTGATCGGGAAGCAATATCAGCTGGACCATCTCATCGAGGTGGCGAAAAATATCGTTCTTGCCATTCACAAGGCCCCCCAGATTACCGGGAAAACACAGGTGGAGGCGGAGATTGTCTGGGGAGAGGACCTGGAGCCGATTATCGAAGTGATGGGGCCGCTGGCAAAGGTCATGCGCTATATCATGTGGGATTATGAAACTATCAAGAACTGTTATGACAAAGGTGAATCACCGGTCATCATCAACATAGGCGCCAAGGTCAGCAAGTCGAACCTCAACTGGAACTGCGGGGCGTGCGGATTTGACACCTGCAAGGAATTCAACGCATACAGCAAGGAGAACGCCGGCGGCGGACAGCTGGGCGGCCCCAGTTGCAACTGGAAGATCCTCGACTGGGCCATTGCCTGTGACTGGGCCTGCGCGGCCGCCTGGCAATACCGGGTGGACAACAGGATCATGGGGTCTGTCGGGTTTGCCCTCACTGTGCTCGACTACCTGCCCGGCATGGACGTCAGGCTCGGCCTGGCACTGGGTCCCCCAAGGGACATGGTCTATTACAACCGTGAAGAAATGCACAAGAGCATGAGCTACGAACTGGACAAGCAGGACATGGTCAACTGCGTGCCCACCATGTTCACCGCGTTTCCCGGCGGCGGCACCCCCATGTACAAGACCAAGGACGACTGGTGGGCCCCGCCGGAATTCATGGGCATCGGCTACTCCCCGGCAGTCATGGAGGTGATGCAGCAGATTCTGTTTGAGGAAGTACCGGAACTGGTGGTCAAAAATGCAGCCAGAGTGGCGGCCCGCTACAAGAAGCAGGAAAAGTGATCAAAAGGAGAAATGCGCAGTGACTGATCGATAACCACCTTTCACATAAGGGGTTTGAAAAATGAATTACCTGGACATTGACCTTGATTTGACCGAAGAGGACATCGAGCTTAAAATGGCGGCTCACCGGTTTGCCCGGGAAGTGATGCGGCCCATTGCAAGAAAGCTCGATGAGATGACCCCCGAACAGGTCATCGCCAAGGATTCGCCCTTCTGGGATTTCATGCGAAAAGCTTATGAACTGGGGTATCACACCATCCTGATCCCCGAACCTTACGGCGGCATGGACCTGACATCCAAGCAGCAGGCGATCATTTACGAAGAACTGGCTTGGGGAAGCGTCGGGCTGACCGTGGGAATCGGTGTTGCTGCCTTCCCCTCCTTCGGTGCCTCCCTGGTTGCCGAGGAAGCATTGATCGAGAAAATCATCGAGCCTTTCTGTCGATGCAGGGATGCGAGCATTGTCGGGTGCTGGGGAATTACCGAACCGGACCACGGGTCGGACACCCTGGTACCCCATTACCCGAGTTTCAGCGACCCCGCCATCAAATCCCAATGCCGCGCCAAGCCGGACGGGGATCATTATATTCTCAACGGTCAGAAATCCGCATGGGTTTCCTTGGGCACCGTATCCACCCACTGCGCCCTGTTCTGCCAGATCGACCCGTCCATGGGGCATGCCGGCGGCGGTATTTTCGCGCTCCCCCTGGACCTTCCCGGCATCAGCAAGGGCGCCCCATTGAACAAGATCGGCCAGCGCGACCTCAACCAGGGCGAGATCTTCTTTGACAACGTCCGGGTCCCGGCTGAATACCTTATCGCAGGCCCCGAGGCTTACGAGGCGCTTTTGGAAATCACGCTTTCAGCCACCACCGCGCTGATGGGTGTTTTCAGCGCCGGGCTGGCCCGGGCCGCTTTCGAGGAGGCGCTCGAATACGCCAAGAACCGGGTGCAGGGCGGAAAAGCCCTGATCGAGTATCCCAACATTCAGGCCAAGCTTTTCCACATGTTCAGCAAGGTCGAGACCTCCCGGCTGATGAGCCGTGCGGCATACATCTTCAACCAGTCCACATCCACACCGGCTGAAGAGTATTCCGTTGTCGCCAAGGTGTATGGCACCCAGGCCGCCTTTGACGTGGCCCATGAGGCCATCCAGATTTTCGGCGGAAACGGCCTGACCAAGGAATACCACATTGAAAAGCTCTTTCGGGACGCCCGGGCCATGCTGATAGAAGACGGGTCCAACGACACCCTGGCCATCGCCGGGGGGCATAAAATGATTCACAGTTACCCGCGGCTCGACATGTGATGGAATAAATAAGGAGAAAGCAGAATGTCAAATGTTTATATCATAGGGCTGGGAATGCTCCGGTTCAACAAGTACCCGGACCGGAATGTGCGCGATATGGCCCATGAAGTCATCAGTGCCGCCCTTTCGGATGCCGGTCTTGAAAAAAAGGCGCTTCAGGCGGCATTTTTTTCCAACACATTCTGGGGGATGTATGCGAACCAGCATTCCATCCGGGGCCAGGTTGTGCTTCGGTCCATGGGGATTGACGCCATTCCGGTGACCAACGTGGAAAACGCCTGCGCCGGCGCTTCAACGGCCCTTCACCTGGCCTATACCGGCATCAGGGCCGGCATGTATGACGTCGCCCTTGCAGTGGGCTCCGAGAAGATCACGGACCCGGACAAGATGAAGGCCTTTTCAGCGTACGCCACGTGCATGGATGTGGAGAAATTCGGCGAACAGCTTCAGATGATGGAAAAATCCATTGAAATGTTTCCCGTGGAGATTCCTGAAGGGCAGTCCCCGCCCGGTGAAGGGCGGTCCATCTTCATGGATGCCTATGCCATGGGCGCCCGCTGGCACATGAACCGATTCGGATCCACCCAGCGGCAGCTTGCGGCGATCTGCGCCAAAAACCATTTTCACGGGTCGCTCAACCCCATGTCTCAATACCAGATGGACATGAGCGTGGAAGAGGTGCTTGCGGACAAGCCGATCGCTTACCCCCTGACCCGGGCTATGTGCGCCCCGGTGGGTGACGGGGCTGCCGCCGCCATCGTCTGTTCGGAAGCTTTCCTGAAAAAACTGAGTGCCCCCCGGCCCGTGAAAATCCGGGCTTCGGTGCACGGTTCCGGGACAGACCGGGATTTTGACGGGGAAGACATCGGCGAACGCCTGTCAAAGCAGGCCTATGAGGCCGCCGGGGTTGGGCCCGGTGATATCAGCCTGGCGGAACTCCACGATGCCACGGCCTACGGCGAACTTCACCAGACCGAGGCCATGGGGTTCTGTCCCATGGGAGAGGGTGGGCCCTTTGCGGAAACAGGGGCGACAAAGCTTGGCGGCAGACAGCCGGTCAACACCAGCGGCGGGCTGGAATGCCGCGGGCATCCCATCGGGGCCTCCGGGTTGGCGCAGATCTACGAGCTCGGCCTCCAGCTTCGGGGAGAAGCGGGGAGCCGCCAGGTGGAAAGAGCCCGGCTGGGGCTTGCGGAAAACGGCGGCGGCAACATCGGCGTTGAAGAAGCGGCCATGTGCATTCATATACTGGAGAAAGTATGACGGATGCACTCAAAAAATGTCGTGATCAGACGACCTTTTATTAATCACGCCATGGCGTGACAAGATCAAGGATAGCTTGAGGAGATTGTC
>SKZX01000197.1 GCA_007127175.1 Desulfobacterales bacterium | reverse complement strand
TCACCCGGACATGGTTGAACGGCTGGCCCCGGTGGTCTCCCCCATGCTTGCCGAAGCAAGGGTGCTCCGGAAAATGTACGGGCCGGACCGTCAACTGGTGTTTATCGGCCCCTGCATCGCCAAGAAAGCGGAGTCCGACCCTGACCGGCCGGGCGAGATCAACGGCGTGCTCACCTATATTGAGCTCCAGGAAATGCTCGCTGCCGCCGGCATCGGCCCGGATTCGGCCGTGCCGACCGATTTTGACGAACCCCGGGCGTGCCTGGGGGCCTTATTCCCCATCAGCAGGGGCATCCTCCAGGCAGCCGGCATCAACGAAGACCTCATGGCCGGGGAAGTGGTTGCGGCGGACGGGCGCGCCAATTTCGTGGAAGCCATCAAGGAACTGGAATCCGGAGCGCTTGACGCCCGCATGCTGGAAGTGCTGTGCTGCAGCGGCTGCATCATGGGGCCGGGAATCCAAAACGACCTGCCGTTGTTCAGCCGCCGCGCCATGGTCAGCCGGTACGTCAGATCGCGCAACCGGGAGTGCGATCCGGACGCGGCGCGGATACAGCTCGAAACGTTTTCGGATATCGACCTTTCCCGGCGGTTTGCCTACCGGGGGAATGCCGTGGATCCCCCCACGGAATCAGATATCACCGACGCACTGCAGCGCATGGGAAAAACGCAGCCCACTGATGAACTCAACTGCGGGGCCTGCGGGTACGAAACCTGCAGGGACCATGCCGAGGCCATGATCATGGGCCTGGCCGAATCGGAGATGTGCCTGCCGTTCACCATTGAGCAGCTGCGCCAAACCCTGGCGGAGCTGGACCGGTCCAGGCAGGAGCTGGCCGGTGTTCAGGCCGCCCTCATCCAGTCGGAAAAACTGGCCAGCATGGGGCAGCTTTCAGCGGCCATCGCCCATGAGATCAACAACCCCCTGGGGGTGGTCCTGATGTACGCCCATATGCTGCACGATGAATGCCCTGCCGAATCCGAAATGCGCGACGACCTGAAAACCATTGCCGAACAGACCGACCGGTGCAAAAAAATCGTGGCCGGCCTGCTCAATTTCGCGCGGCAGAACAAGGTCATGCACCAGCCCGTCGACATCGACGACCTCGTGAGGCGCTGCCTCAAGACCATGGTGCCGCCATCCGGGGTCCGGGTGTCGTTTCACCCCGGCACCCAAGATCCGATTGCCGAAATCGATGCCGACCAGATGACCCAGGTGCTGGTGAATCTCATCAACAATGCCTATGAAGCGATGCCCGCCGGCGGGAAGCTTGCCCTGTCCACCGGGGGTGACGCCGAAAAGATTTATTTTACGCTGTCTGATACCGGCGTGGGCATTCCGGCCGAAAACCATGGGCGAATTTTTGATCCCTTTTTTACCACCAAGCAGGTCGGGAAAGGCACCGGTCTGGGCCTTGCCGTGAGTTACGGCATCATAAAAATGCACAGGGGGGAAATCCAGATGGCGTCCAACGCCGATGGCCAGGCCGGACCGACCGGCACAACGTTTACCATCACCCTGCCCCGCATTGCCGGCCGCGGATGACAGGACCGTGAAAAAGGGGTAAAACCAGGAACCGGGTTTCAGGGGGTATTACAAATGGAATTATTGAAGCTGTTGATCGTAGACGATGAAACCGCCATGGGAAGGGCCGTGGAAAGGGCCCTGCGCAACTACACCGTGCACGTCCCGGAAGTGGACATGGACGTGGGCTATGCCATCGAATATGTGGACACCGGTGAAAAAGCCATAGACATCATCGATGCCCGGCCGCCGGACATCCTGCTTCTGGACCACAAGCTCCCGGGCATCTCCGGTCTCGACATTCTCAACCACATCGCCGAAAAACCCATAGACATGCTGACGGTCATGATCACCGCCTATGCCACCCTGGAAAACGCCATCGCCGCCACCCGCCGGGGCGCCTACGACTTTTTGGCCAAACCCTTTACCCCGGAGGAACTCAAGGCCTCGGTCTACCGGACGTCCAAGCACCTGCTCCTGTGCCGCCAGTCCGAGGCGCTGGCCCGTGAAAAACGGCGCATCCGGTTTGAGTTCATCTCGATTCTGGCCCATGAACTCAAGTCCCCCCTGGCCGCCATACAACAATTCATCAGCATTATCCAGTCCGCTGACCCCGCGGAAGAATCAGATTTGATCCGGCAGATGGCGGGGCGCAGCCTGGAGCGGATCAAGGGGATGCGCAAGCTGATCCTGGACCTGCTGGATGTAACCCGCCTGGAATCCGGGCAGAAGCCCAGGCGCATGGAAACCGTCGACCTGGCCGAAACGGCCGGGCGGGCCGCCGAAAACATGCACCTTGAAGCGGAAAAACGCGCCATCACCATTGCCGTTCATGCAGACCAGGCCCTCTGCATCACCGCCGACCTCTGGGAAATGGAAACCATATTCAACAACCTGGTCTCCAACGCCGTCAAATACAACCGGGACAACGGCCGGGTGGACATCCGTGTTTCCGCCGAAGGCGGCGGCATTATCATCCGTGTCTCAGACACCGGCATCGGCATATCCGAAGCGGATGCCGGCCGCCTGTTCAAGGAGTTCGCGCGCATCCGGAGCGCCGATACGGAATCCATTGCCGGCTCCGGCCTCGGCCTTTCCATTGTCAAGAAAATTGCAGCGCTCTATAACGGGGATGTGCTTCTTGAAAGCACCCCGGGCTGCGGCAGCATTTTTACGGTTGTCCTGAAAACGACATTGACGCAATCCCCAGGGGC
>SKZX01000404.1 GCA_007127175.1 Desulfobacterales bacterium | reverse complement strand
TTCCCTCATCAGCCACACAGCTTCCAGGGAAACCGCAAACCTTCTGCACCAGGCCGTTGAAGCCGAGCTGATCGAACCCGCCGGCGAAACCGGCAAATCCGGATTTTTCTGGAATCATGATCATCGCCAGGGCAGGTCCCGGCTGCAAAAATCCGAATTCAAGTTCATGCATGACAGGGTGCAGGAAGCGGTTTACCGGATGTTTTCGCCTGAGGAAAAACAGCAGGTTCACCTGCGCACCGGACTGCTCATGCTTGCCAGGACCCCGCGGGACGAACTCAGTGAAAACCTGTTCAACATCGTCAACCATTTCAACGTGGCCGAAAACAAAATCCAAGACCCGGATGAAAAACTGCTGCTCGCACGCCTGAACCTCGAGGCCGGTCAAAAAGCCATGCGATCGGCGGCTCACCACACCGCCCTCGGCTGTTTTGCAAGTGCATTGAAAATGCTGCCTGAAAACCCATGGGACCACCACTATGACCTGACCCGTTCCATTTTCACGGCATATGCCCGGTGCGAACACCTGAGCGGCAGGCTGTCCCTTTCTGAAAGCCGCTTCTGGTTTATTCTGGAAAGGGTTCGAACGACCCGCGAAAAAATTGACATCTACCGCTCAATTTCCAGGATTCTCCAAAGCCAGGGGCAATACGAACAAGCGGTAAAAACAGGCATGGCCGCACTCAACCGCCTGGGTGAAAAAATTCCGCTCCTGCCCGGCCGGATGGCCCTTTTCCTGATGGCCGCGCAAATCAGGGCGGCCATCAGGGGAAAGCATCCGGAAGACCTGGCCCGCCTCGGCCAAATGACCGATGAGCGCGTTCTGATGGTCATGGAAGCCCTTGAAGAAACCCTCGGGTCCGCACTGTTCTTTCACCGTGAATGCGCCAGGTATATCGGCCTCAAAATGGTTTCGCTCACCCTGAAATACGGCAATTCAAGCCGTTCTCCCCTTGTTTTCTGTGTTTTAGGGGCGATCCTTTCGGGCTATATGCGGGATTCCCTGCCCGGTTGTGCCTATGGGCGCCTTGCCCTTACAATGACGGATGGCAGCGACGACAGGAACCTTGCCGGAACAACCTTTTTCCTGTTTGCAAAAAGCATGAACCACTGGACGCGGCATGCAAAAACAGGCCTCGCTCTTTTCGAAAAAGCCCAAAGGGAAGCGATGGCGTGCGGCAACTTTACACTTTCGGCATGGGCTTGCGTTCAGCGGGTCATCATCCATATCATCACGGGCAGCAATCTTTTTCTCGTCAGCGAGGAACTTGAAAAATGCACACGACTGGTGGACCGGATGGGGCATGGTGCCATGCGCGGGTTCTGCGCCGTGTCTTTGAGGTATGTTGCGGCCCTTCAAGGCGGCACAAGGGGACTCTCGGACCTTGACGGGGACGCATTCAACGAGGTGGCATTTATCAGGGACACAGCGACACAGTCTGCCCATACCGGCATTTTTGACTATTACCAAACCCTGAAAACCCAGTTGCACTTTATTGAGGGGCATTACGAAAAAGCGATTGAAACGGCAAACCCCCGGTCGGATATGATGCCCGGCATACAGGGGCAGGCCTTTGGGCCGGATTACCATTTTTATCGCGCCCTCTGCATGGCACGCATTTATCCGAATGCCTCGCGGCGGGAAAAAATGAAGCTGTTTCGGTGCATAAAACGCATCAAAAAGCGCTTTATGATATGGGCGGACAATTGCAGCGACAACTACCATCACAAGCATATGCTGATATGTGCCGAAACAGCCAGAATTACCGGGAAATCCAGAGTTGCCGCAGGGCTTTACCAGGCGGCAATCCAGTATGCCATGAAAAGCGGCTTCGCCCAGGATGAAGCCGTTGCAAATGAATGCAGCGCGCGCTTTTTCATGGAAACCGGCAACATGGAAGCCGCAGCCACCTGCCTGGCAAATGCCCGCCTCGCCTATTTGAAATGGGGAGCGACAGCAAAAGCAACACAACTTGAAACCGTTTTTCCGTTTTTGTCCCCCTTTGCTGCGCATGGCAGCAAACCGTCGGCATACCCGGCAATCCAGGACGAGGGCCCTCGCCACAGTTTATTTGACTGGCGATCCATCTTGAAAACGTTCCGGTCCATATCCCGTGAAATCGACCGGGCAGCCCTGATCCAGACCATGATTGCGTGCATTATTGAAAATGCCGGCGCGCAAAGGGGCGTACTGCTGTTGCAACATGAAGAAGGGCTTTTTGTAGCGGCGGAAAGCCGGATCGGGTGGGAAGACGTCCGGTTCGCCCATTCGGTTCCCATTACCGAATACGGTGATCTTCCCTTGTCCATGATCAACTATACCGTGCGCAAATGCCGGCCGGCCATTCTTGCCGATGCGCACACCGGCCACTTGTTTGAAGATGATCCGTATTTTGTGAACCAGACGAAAAAATCCGTGCTGTGCAGCCCTGTTCTGTACCAGGGTAAACTCAAAGGCATCATGTATCTGGAAAATGATGCCGCACCCGCCGTCTTCACACAGGAGCGGGTCTTTGTCATCGACATGCTTTCCGCGCAAGCCGCCATTTCACTTGAAAATGCAACGCTTTACAAACGGCTGAAAGAATCTGAAAAAAAGTACCGTTCCATATTTGAAAATGCCGTTGAAGGGATTTTCCAGGTTTCCCGGGAAGGCACCTTCATCAGCGCCAACCAGAGCCTTGCAGCCATTCTCGGATATACGGGCCCTGAAGAATTGATCGAATCCGGAACCAATGT
>SKZX01000288.1 GCA_007127175.1 Desulfobacterales bacterium | reverse complement strand
ATGAAGTCGCAGATTACCTCGACCGCATCCGGAAAAACGACTTTGACAGCGGCTACATCAATGTATTCAACCGGCGCGGGGAGCCAATGGTCCTGGAGTACATGAGCTCCGTCATCCGCAGTGATGACGGGAAAGCCATCGGTGTGCGCGGCATTTCAAGAAACGTGACCGAAGGAATGGAAGCCAGAAAAGCCATCCGGGAAAGCGAAAAAAAGTATCGGGGCATCCTCGATTCCATCGAGGACGGATACTATGAAGTTGACCTGAAGGGCAATTACGAATTTTTCAATGCCCAGTTTTGCCGTCTCCTTGGCTGCCCCTGCGACGAACTCCTTGGGAAAAACTACCGGGACATCGTCCATGATGACTACCAGAAAACCGTGTTCGAAACTTTCAACTACGTGTACCGGACCGGCAACCCCATAAAAACCTTTGACTGGCAGATGGTTCGAAAGGACGGATACGCCTGTTTCGTTGAAACGTCCATATCCCTGCGCAAAGACGAGAACGGCCAGCCCGTCGGCTTCCAGGGGATTTTGCGGGACGTGACGGAGCGCGCCAAAGCCCAGGAGAAGCGCAAAGAGCTTGAAAACCAACTGCACCAGTCACAGAAGATGGAATCCATCGGCACGCTTGCAGGGGGGATCGCCCATGATTTCAACAATATCCTTTTCCCTATCATCGGGTACACCGAGCTTGCCATGAAAGGCGTGCCCATGTGCAGCAAGACCTACGAAAACTTAGAGAAGGTTTTGAAATCAGCAAACCGGGCCAGGGATCTCATAGAACAGATACTCAACTTCAGCAGGCGTTCCGCCGACGAGGAGGTCCATCCGATCCAGATCCAGCCCGTCATCCTGGAAACGCTCAATCTTCTGAGCAACACCATTCCTGCCAATATCGAAATCCGCCATGAAATCAACAGGGACACCGGTAAAATACTGATCACCCCTTCCCGCATCCACCAGGTGATCATGAACCTGTGCACCAACGCCTACCAGGCGATGGAGGAATGCAGCACCGGCACTCTGTCGGTCAGCCTGGAGGAGGCCGGGGTATTCGATGAATCTTCGCCCGCCTGGGGAAAAGTGACGCCTGGAAACTACCTCCGGCTGTCCGTGTCGGATACCGGCTGCGGCATTGAGCCCGACCTGGCCGACAAGATATTCGAACCCTATTTTACAACCAAATCCCGGGACAAGGGCACCGGTTTAGGCCTTTCCGTCAGCTACGGAATCATAAAAAACACCGGCGGGACAATACGGGTAGAAAGTGAACCCGGCAGGGGGACGCGTTTTGACGTTTACCTTCGGGTGGCCGATGACGCTGCATTTGCAACGGAAGAGCGGTATTCCTCGGAAACGGATCCGACCGGTTCTGAGCGAATACTGCTGGTGGACGACGAACAGCGGATCGTCGATCTTCAGCAGCAGGTGCTTGAAAGCCTGGGATATCACGTGACGGCCGTGGCCGACAGCACCCAGGCCCTTGAACTCTTCAGGCGCCGGCCCGACATGTTCGACCTGCTCCTCACGGATCAGGCCATGCCGAAGATGACCGGCATCGATCTTGCCGAAAATATCCGCAAGCTGCGCCCGGACATCCCCATTGTCTTGTGTACAGGCTATACTGACAAGGTAACCCGGGAAAGATCCGCCAAAAGAAAAATCAACGGCATGCTCCAAAAGCCGATTTCCAGAAGTGATCTGGCATATGCCCTGAGAAAAGCGCTGGACAAGACAGGATAGGGATTGAAAAAATCTGCCAATCGTGTTAACCGCCGTTCAACAGCAACCCGCTTTACCGGACCAACACCACCGGAGGTTTAATCAATATGACCCATCACCGGAAACATTTGAAAAACGGATTGAAAGTGCTTTATTTTTACCTGTGGAAGCTGCCGGCTATCTATGTGTTGTTGACGGCCGGTTTTATTTTTGAATTTATAACCACATTTCCGTTTGTCGTCATGACGTATATTGACGCATACCGTCGAAAAAACTCATGATATCGAGCACATGCTTTTTATGACCGGTTCATCCGCGCCGTAATGCACTGCTGCAGCCTTCTCAGGTCAATACGGGTAAAGCGGATGCCCACGCCTTCGGCATCCTTTCGAATGGTTTTTCCCTCTGCCGCCAGGATCAGATTGCCGGGTTGTTCGGGATTGAAATCTATGACGATGTCAGCCTTTGCATCCATGGGAACCACATCTGCCGAAACAAAGAACATCCCCTGGGCACCGATATCCTTCACCCTACCCTTAACAATCATTTTCCCCCGCCCCTTGGTGGCCGAGGGGTCGGACACGTCAAGGGTGGCTGTAATATCTTCCCAAACGGCTGATCGGGTATTCTTTCGCTTGTTTTTCACACCGCGCATGTCGCCTCCCTAAAACAAGGTGCCTATCAGGCAGTTTATGCAGTTTATGAAACACCCAGCATCGGGTCGAGTTTACCGCCACGGTCAAGGGCATTCAGCTCATCGTATCCGCCGACGTGCACATTATCAATAAAAATCTGGGGCACCGTCATCCGGCCGCCGCTTCTCTTTTTTGCTTCAGCCATTTTTTCCGGGCTGCCTTCAATGCGTATTTCTGTAAAGGAAACCCCTTTTCGGGTCAGCAGGTCTTTGGCGCCCGTACAGTACGGGCAGGCAAGAGTCGTGTAAATCTCGATGACGGCCATGGTTTCTCCTGTGATATGGGTTGTTAAATGGTTTTTGCCAGCTTGATAAACT
>SKZX01000396.1 GCA_007127175.1 Desulfobacterales bacterium | reverse complement strand
TTTATAAAATTGGACAATTTCATCCATTTTGGTTTGGGGTGTTGCCCTATCTCCAGGGGACAGACTTCCGGTCTGTCTCCAGAGTTAAGATCGACACCCCCGGAAAAAAGATTTTCAGCTTGCCCCCTGAGCCGGGAACGATATCCACAGATTCAGCGTTTAAGCACCGTCCACCTGAATTTTTAGCCTCAACCCGGGAAGCAGAATTCAAACCTGTCCCCTGAAAGAAATTGATTTCGACCCGGGAGACAGACTGGAAGTCTGTCCCCTGGAGGTCCCTTGGAGGTCCAATCTTAATCTGCCCCGGAGGGGCATGATAATATAGCCGGTGGTTTCAACCACCGGTATGGCATGGATAAGTATAACACGGAGTCCTGAAGGGACGACATTATATTGGACAATTTCACCCATTTTGATTTGGGGTGTTGCCCGAGAGCAACATTGGGAGGGCTTGGTGATATCTCCTGGCGAAGATAAGCCCGGCGTCCTGAACTGTTTGAGCCCCGATAGGGGCGAGTTTTCAGGACGCGGCTTATCAAGCCATGGAGATATCCCAAGGCCTCACAGTTGCTGAGGGCAATGCCCCAAATCAAAATGGATGAAATTGAACCTTATCAAAAAAAATCATCAGGCAAGCCCGTATTTTTCCCGCATACGGGCGGAAAGCTTCCGGGTGACTTCAAACCCCTTTTCCACGGTCTTTTCAATATCCGGGTTGACAAGGCAGCACGTGGCAGGGGAAATGAGGCTTCTGGACAGGAGCAGTTCCCGGTCGATGCCTTTCTTGTAAAGCCTGCCCCACGTTTCTTCCAAAAGCGCCTCGAGCGAGTCCAGGGATTCCTTTTCAAAAGGCTCCACGTTGGTCGGCACGATGCCCCAGGACAGGACGCCCCCTCTATCCAGGAAGCGTTTGACAGCCGGTGCATAGGAGGCGAACACGTCATGGTTGGTGTAGAGGTCCAGCGACAGGATGTCCATGTCCAGGTTCAACAGAAAATCCCAATCCGGGTTCCCGCACAAGTGAATGCCCCGGGGACGGTCGATCATGCTGAAAAACAGCTCCAGGTCGGATTTTGCCTGGACATCCCCGAAACCCGACATGGCGGAAAACAGAAACTGCAGCCCGGGCTCGTCGATATACATGAACGCGTTGTCGTTTTTCTCCAGGAGGCGCGCAAGCTGAACATTGACGCGCCGCGCCATGAACTCGAACAGAAACGGCCGCACCGTGTCGTCAAACAGAATCGGCCGGTCGTTTTCGTCCACCACGTTGAACCCGAAGCTGATGGGGCCTTCCAGCTGCCCCCGGATCGCCTTCCGGTCCGACAGGTCGAGCGCCAGAAACCGGTGATACACGGCTGAATAGGTTTTGCTGATGTCGAAAATCTCCGCCGAGTCGAAGTTGCTCATCACCTCATCGAACTCGGCCATGAATTTTTCCATGGAGAACCGAAGGGTTTTCTTCTCGAGGTTCAGGATGATCCCCGGAAAATGCTCTGCCGCCTGGACGTACATGTCTTCGTGATAGTTCAGGCGGGGCAACTGGGGCCAGAACGGTATATCCAGCGACAGCGCCGTTTCAAGGGCGCGGTCGATATCCGTGTGGGGCATCACGGCCATTGCCGTGGTAAGCAGGTTTCCTGGAATCGGCATGATTATCTCCCGGTATTGAGCTGTTTTCTGTTGTCGATCGCCTTCTGCAGCACTGACACAAGGGCATCCCCCTCTTCGGCGACAATGTCCGCAAACCGGCGCCCCTGGGTGCTCTTTTGCCTGTAGGCGTTCAGGCACCATTTAATAATAAACATGACCGTTTCCGCGTCAAAGATGCCGGGCAGTTCCCGGGCCAACCGGGGATGACGGCCGAGCTTCCCGCCGATCATGACCCGGTAGCCCGAGTCGCCTGCACCGATCTTCCCCGTTGGGCATGCCGAAATGCAGCTCCCGCACGCAATGCATCGGTTATAATCAAAAACGGAGCTTTCCCGGTCGGCATCCACCCAAACGGCGTTTTCACGGCATGCATTTTCACATGCACCGCACATAATGCAGGCCATCTCGGTCAGAACGGGCAATGCCGCGGCAATGATCCCGATATCCCGGATCTGCGGCTGGGAGCATGCATTGGGGCAGTCCGAAAAAGACACCCGGAATGCATGGTGGGCCCGAACCGGTCCTTTGACCGACTGCTTCAGAAAAACGCCGAGATTTTCAGCTTCAAGCAGCCTGCGGACTCGGTCTGATAATTCCCGGCCCCCCTTATCGCCATGCCTGTGGGCCCGGTTGGGGCACTCCCCCATCCCCGCGCAGACATCGAACCGGAAACCATCAGCGGCATATGTTGCAGTGTTCACTATCCCTTGTACCCCTGTCGCCGCATCGGCCAGGGTGACAATATCTTTCCCGGCTTTCAAAACCGCGGCCTCGATTCGGGCCTTCTCTTTCCGTCGCTTTGCAACAGGCAGACGGTTTATGGCCTTTATTGCTTCACCTTCCCACTGCATACCATCCATTCCTTCCCTTGTCCGTGTGGCGCGGGAAAAGCCCGCCCTTAATCAAAGATATCAATTTCATTTAAATCTGAAAATCGACTTTACGGGCGTTTCAACCGCCATGGAACCGTAAAAAGTCGTTTTCAGACGGCTTTGTAAATTGACCAATGCCGTGGGTTGGTGGGACGGTGCTGCCCACGGCAACAATTGCAGGAGGTTGCTGATAGCTCTTGGCGAAGCGGACGCCAGCGCCCTGTGGC
>SKZX01000400.1 GCA_007127175.1 Desulfobacterales bacterium | reverse complement strand
GACCTGGTGAATTTTCTGGACACCATCGGTCTGCCGTTTTTCTTTATCATCACAAAGGCGGACAAGCTGTCTAAAAACAAGCAGGCAGGGCGCTTGTCGCAAATTCGAAAGCATTTCTCCCCGGCGGAAGGCGGGTTTATCCTTTTTTCCGCAAAAACAACCCTGGGCAAGGATCAGGCATGGCGGCAGATTCTGCGGGTGCTTGAACTCCCTGAAGACGACCCCGCCAAATGAAACCGCAAATGCGGGTTGCACTGAAATAAGAGGAAACACCATGAACGGCCGCACCCAAAAAGACCCCTTTTCCGGTTTCAGGTCCGGTTTCGCCGCCATTGCAGGCGCTCCGAATGTCGGCAAGTCAACACTGCTCAACCGCTTGATCGGCGAGAAAATCTCCATTATCTCCAGCAAACCGCAAACCACGAGAAACCGGATCATGGGCGTCATGCACGGGGAGAATCACCAGATTGTTTTTCTCGACACGCCAGGCGTTCATGAATCCGAAAAGACCTTTAACCGCAAAATCGTTCAGGTAGCACTCACCGCCATTGACGAAGTGGACCTGGTGCTGGTGGTCATCGACGCGTCCAGCCCGGAGGACCGCTCCGAATCGATGATCATCGAGAAACTGAAAAAGCGCCCAAAAACGCCTGCCGTACTCGCCATCAACAAAATCGACCGGGTGGAAAAAACAAAACTGCTTAAAATAATAGATAAATGGTCTGATATTGGCATCCCTTTCGCTGATATTGTGCCCATTTCCGCCCTCCTTGGCACGCAAGTGCCCCACCTTGCCGAATCCATGGTCAAACTGCTGCCGGAGGGCCCGCCGTTTTTCCCTGAAGACGCCTTGACCGACATGCCGGAGCGCTTTATTGTGTGCGAAATGATCCGGGAAAAAATTTTTGAAAACACCGGTCAGGAGGTCCCCTACGGAACGGCGGTCACCATCGAGGACTTTTCGGAAGACGCGGGCATCATACGGATTCATGCGGCCATCCACGTGGAACGGGATTCCCAGAAAGGCATCATCATCGGGAAAAACGGTGCAATGTTGAAAACAATCGGGACGCAGGCGCGAATGGATATTGAACACCTGCTGGGCGCAAAGGTCTTTCTCAAGCTGTTCGTCCGGGTCGAAAAAAACTGGAGCCGCGATCCCCGGGCCATAAGAAAGCTCGGTTACTGATGATCCTGTCCTATCAACCTTGTTATACGGCGGATGAAAACCGGCTTTGCGCGGGACGCGATCCTGATGACAGGGATCGGACGGCCATAAAACAGGCAGATGCCGTCATTCTGCCCCAGGGTTGCTTCCGGCCGCTTTTTGAAATGGCTGCGGCAAACTGCCGCCATGTTTTCCCTGATTACACCACCCGCTTCCGGCATACCGGAAAAACCGGCCAGGCGGAACTGTTCCGAAAGCACGGCGTGCCCCATCCCGAAACCCTCTCTTTTGAATCCGTTGCTGATTTCCATAAACGCTTCGGCAGGGCAAAACCGGGATCACCTTTTGGCTATCCCTTTGTTTTCAAGTTTTCCTGGTCCGGGGAAGGGGACAACGTGCATCTCGTCAGAAACCCGGATGCGTTTGAAAGCCTTACTGCAAAAGCGGTGTCCTTTGAACGCACGGGGCAGAAGGGGTTCTTGATTCAACGCTACATCGAAACCGGGGGGCGTTCCTTGCGCGTGGTCGTTATCGGCGATACCTGCCGATCCTATTGGCGAATTCAGCCGGATCAGGCCCGGTTCGGCTCACAAACCGCCCAGGGCGCCCGGATCGATCATGATTCTGACAGGGGTTTGCAGGAACGGGCGAAAAAAGAGGTGATGATGTTCTGCCGGAAGACGGGCATCAACCTGGCCGGCTTTGACATGCTTTTCGATTCCGGCGCATCTGATCAGACCCCGCTGTTTCTGGAAATCAATTACTATTTCGGCAGGCGGGGACTGGGCGGATCCGAGGCTTTTTACAGGCTGCTCGGCATTGAAATTGACCGATGGCTTTCCCGGCTCGACCTGAATTTCTAAAATGATATCCCGCCCATGCGGGCTCAACCGCTTTTCTGAAAAAAACGCCTTAAAAAGTCAATGTCATACGTACCCGAAGAAGACGAGCTGCGAAGGGAAAAATACAGGGCCCGGGAGCTCAGGGCTTCCCAGTGGTGGAAGCGGCGCTGTGCCAAGGGCGCTTGCCATTACTGCGGACGCCGGTTTTCCCCGCACCAGTTGACCATGGATCACGTGGTGCCCCTGTCCCGGGGGGGAAAAAGCGTCAAGGGGAACGTGGTGCCGTGCTGCAAGGAATGCAACACGGCAAAAAAGACGATGCTTCCCATGGAATGGGAGGCTTACATACAGGACTTTGACGCCTGATTCAAAAACCGCCCAGGGGCCTTAAAAAAGTGTACTTTGCGGGATCCACAACCATCTTTTCAAATGCCATCCCCGTGTTTTGGCCAAGCGCTGAAAAAGGAATGGAAGCGGTGAAAAACACGATGCCGGTTGCCAATGCGGCAAAGCCGACCGGACGGGCGACTGAAAAGTCCACTATCATGGCTGCAGGGTCTATCACCCTTGCTTCCGTCATTGTCCTGCCTGCCTCATTGCCCAGTGCATGGGCACCGGTAGAAACAACGAGCAGCGCAGCAACCGATATGACAATGAAGACTTTTTTCACTGTTGAATATCCCATTTTTCCCTCCTTTTGCTTCCTTCCCGGTGGACGCGCATTTTTAGATAACAGACAAATAACCCTGCCCTGCAGCTTGACATGAAAGGCGGATCACATATAAACTGTGTTTGCCTTGTTTATAACTGATATAGTAGTATTATATTCACGTATCGTCAATTCATTTTATAACATTCATTTTATAACCGGGACGCTTTTGTTTGTTCAACGGGATGTGGAATGGACCTGCCCTGTGACTGCATGCGATGCAGCAGAAACAACAACATCGGATTTGTCGCCACCAGGATTGCCGGAACCGACGGTGTTTCCCTGGAAACCATGAAATGGGCCGAGGTTTTTGAAAACGACGGGTTCAACTGTTTTTATTTTGCCGGAGAGCTGGAAACCCCGGCCGAAAAAAGCTACCTGTCGAAAAAATCCCATTTCACCCACCATGAAATCGTTGATATTTACAGGCGCAGTTTTGATGCGCGCCACAGAAGCCGGTCGACCACTCTGAAAATCATGGCGGTCAAAGAGGAAATAAAGGACCATCTCTACGATTTCATCAACCGGTTCCGGGTCAGCCTGCTGGTTGCGGAGAATGCCTTGACCATACCGCTCAACGTGCCCCTGGGGCTCGCCATTACGGAAGTGGCGTCCGAAACCGGCATTGTCATGATCGCCCATCATCACGACTTTTACTGGGAGCGGTCGCGCTTCATGACCAATGCCATATGGGAATACCTGGATATGGCGTTTCCGCCTCACCTGCCCCGCATCCACCACGTGGTCATCAGTTCGGCCGGGGACAGCCAGCTTGGGTTTCGCAAGGGATGTTCCTCAACGACCATTCCTAACGTCATGGACTTCGAAAACCCCCCGGAACCGCCCGATGATTATGCCGCGGACGTAAGGGAAAGCTTCGGCATCGCCGATGATGAGTATTTCATCCTGCAGCCCACCCGTGTTATCGCGCGAAAGGGGATCGAACATGCCATTGAACTGGTGAGCCGCCTGGGCCTGAAGGCCAAGCTGATCATCTCCCATGCATCCGGAGACGAAGGGCATGCATACGAACGGCGCATACAGGAATATTCGGCCATGCTCAACGTGAATACGATTTTCGTATCAAAAATGATCAATGAAAAACGCGGGCGCACCAAAAGCGGCCGAAAAATCTATACTTTAAATGATATCTATCCCCATGCCGACCTGGTCACCTACCCGTCTTCCTTCGAAGGCTTCGGCAACGCCTTTCTGGAAGCCCTGTATTTCAGGAAACCGATCGTGGTCAATTCCTACTCCATCTATTCGACGGACATCAAGCCAAAAGGCTTTGACGTCATCGAGATTGACGGTTTCGTGGATAAAAACGCCATCGCCAAAACCCGGAAAGTCCTCAAGGACCCGGTTTACCGGCAGCACATGGCCGAGCACAATTTTGAAACAGCCCGGCGCTTTTACTCCTACACGGTCCTGAAGCAGAAACTCCGCGGCGTAATGGCCGAAATATCCCCCTGCGCACGCTATCAGAATGGAAACGGATAACATGCTCCGGGAAATCTTCATCAAGAATTTTGCCATCATTGATGAACTCCGAATCGATTTTCCGGGCGGGCTGACCATTTTAAGCGGTGAAACCGGTGCGGGCAAATCCATCATCATATCAGCGCTCAACATCCTGCTGGGCGGAAGGGCCGATGCCGGCATGATCCGGACGGGCGCCGATTCGGCGGAGCTGGAAGCGCTCTTCGACATCAACCCCGAAAGCATCGCTGCAAAATTGCTTGAAGAACAAGGTTATGCAGACACCGCCCAATTGTTGATACGCCGGATATTGTCTGCAGAAAACCGCCATCGGGTGTATATCAACGGGCGCATGGCCACCATGACGGCGCTTTCATCCATCGCGGGAAACATCGCCGGCATCTCCGGGCAGCATGAACACCTGAGACTTCTGAAGGAATCCGAACACCTGAAAATATTGGACACTTTCGGGGGCCTGAACGAACTGCGCAGCGCGCTTCAGGGTTGCCGCGCAAAAATAATGCCTGAAATTGAAAACCTGAATACGCTCCGCCACGCTCAGGAAAGTCAGGCTGAACAAATCGAGGGACTGACGTTCGAAAAAAATGAGATCGAGGATGCCGCCCCGGAACCCGGCGAAGACGAGGCCCTCAACCGGGAACTGCTTCGACTGAAAAACGCCCAGACCCTCTACGAAAGTGTCGGCACCGGGGTGGAAGCCCTCTATGAAGGGGAAGGCGCCATTTCAGACCGGCTCGCCAGCGTTAAAAAGGATATCGAAAAGGCGGCCGCCATTGACCCATCGCTGACGGATGCCGCTCATGCCATAGATGAGGCGATGTACCGGGTTCAGGATATCGTCCACCACCTGCGCGCTTACCTCGATACTGTGATATTCGACCCGGCACGCGCTGAGAAAATTGAAGAGCGGGTGCATGTTTTAAACCGCCTTAAACGGAAATACGGGCCCACCCTGGAAGACGTACTTGACCGGCGCGATCGTATCGAACAGGCGCTGGACGGCACGCTGAATCTTTCGGAACGTATCCGCGCCGCCGAGGCCACCCTGGACGGGCTTCATGAACAGCTCGTCGGGCTTTCCCGCAAGCTCGGGGAAAAACGCCGCGCGGCGGCCGGCGTCCTTTCAGAAAAAATGGAAGCTGAACTGCGCTCCCTGAATATGCCGGATACGCACTTCGAGGTGGTTTTCCGACCTGTCGAAGTCCGTCCGGATACCCCTTCTTACCTGTGCGACAACGGCCGCACCATTACCGAGTACGGGGATGAACAGCCGGTTTTCATGATCTCCCCGAATATCGGGGAAGCGGTCAAGCCCCTTTCCAAAATCGCGTCCGGGGGGGAACTTTCCCGGGTCATCCTGGCCCTGAAAGCCATTCTTGCGGACTCCGAACCCGTGGAAACCATGATCTTCGATGAGGTCGATGCGGGAATCGGCGGAAAAACCGCCGCGGTCGTCGGGAAAAAACTTGCGGGGCTCGCAGCGTCCAACCAGGTAATCTGCATTACCCACCTGGCACAAATTGCCAGGTTCGGCCACCATCATCTCAGGATTGAAAAACACGTTGAAGGCGGCCGCACCGCCACCCGGGTGACAGCACTTGACGAATCCGCACGGATAGAGGAAACAGCCCGGATGATCGGGGGGCGGAGAATTACGGAAGCAAGCCGTGCCCACGCGGCGGAGCTTCTTGAAAGCACGGGCAGAAGATCCTGAGCTATCAGAATGAAAGCCCTGTCTCCACAAAAGGTCCGGAAAACGTGAAATCCATCAGAAGACCGCCCTTGTCAATATCATAGCCATCGTAGCGGTAGCCGCCGGATACAAATACCGGCCCGAAAGCGGTTGCCTTTACCCGGCCAAGAAGGCTGTATGAGCTGTCACTCCTGTAAGTCAGGCCCCGTGCTTCCGCTTCAAAAGAAAACCGGTCCACGGGCTGGAACTGGGCACCCAGATAAACCTGCGGAATAACGATGCTCATGGATTCCGTTTCAGACAGAGCCCCCTGTGAAACCGTGCTTTCAGCATCGATGTATCGAAAATTGAGCCCGGCATCGACATTGAAGCGGTTCAGTGTGGCGGACCGCAGGAACGGAACGGCATAGAACAGTCCGAAATCATACTGGTTGAGTTTCATCGCCGTATCCAGCGCGCCCGAAAATGTTTCACCGCCATACTGGAAACTGCGCGTTGTCCTTTCATTGAATTTCATGGGACTGGCCATGAGGTAGGCACTGGGAATCAGCAGGGGCATATTGACCTTCAGGCGACCCTGCAATTCGGTTTCCCTGCTGAAGGAAAAATCGTCTCTCAGGTCCAGAAAAACATCGTCACTGGCTGTCCTGAGGGAGCCGCTCGGGGAAGGCCACCATACGCCCACCGCACCTTCAACGCCGAACATGGGCAGGCCATTGGCGGGCAAGGGCACGGCAAGCCCAAGCAAAAGGCATATGATAAGCAGTCTGATTCTAAGCATTTACCCCCCGTACGGGCTTTTTGCCCGACGTGCATTCCCGGCCTTCATGGTCGATGCAAATGAAGCCCGGCCCCATAAAAACGTATCTGGCCAGCTGTCACTATTCCTGTTTCCATGTACAATATTTCTTGACGGGAATAAACAAAAAAGTTTATTCATAAGCTTTTCGTAAAAACACCAAAAATTCGGATTGCTTATATTTTTTGATGTTTAAGCAAGATATCGATATTGTTCATTAGAACCTGTATCAATCTATAAGGTAATGGGTTTTGCGCGTCCGGGCAAATTGACGCTGCACGTCAGCCAACCCCGCATACCGTGGGTTTCCTACCATAATCCAAGGACCATAATATCATGAGCAACGTTGCGACGCTGACCATTAACGGCCAGACCATTGAGCTTCCGATTATCGAGGGTGTTGAAGGGGACAGGGGCATCGATATCCGACAGTTGAGGCAGAAAACCGGTTTCATTACCTACGATCCCGGGTACGGCAACACAGGGAGCTGTAAAAGCGCCATCACTTACATGGACGGGGAAAAAGGCATTCTCCGTTACCGGGGGATACCCATTGAAGCACTCGCCGACCAGTCCTCCTTCGTTGAAACGGCTTACCTCGTCATTAACGGCGAATTACCGACCCGGGAACAGCTCAACCGGACCAGTGTCCAACTCAACGACCACTCACTGGTGCACGAGGACATGCAGATCTTCTACCAGAACTTTCCCAGGGCCTCCCACCCCATGGGCATCTTGTCGGCAATGGTCAACGCCCTGCGCAGTTTCTACCCGGAGCTCATAACATCGGACAGCGACTTTGAAGAGGTTTATGTCCGACTGATTTCCAAGATCCGCACCATGGCCGCTATTTCGTACAAAATTTCACGGGGGCACAAGGTCGAATACCCCAGAGCGGATTACACCTATTGCGCCAATTTCCTTAACATGATGTTCAACACGCCGGTAAAACCTTATATCCTGCGAAAAGAACTGGTCCGCGCACTCAATGTTTTCTGGATTCTGCACGCGGACCATGAACAGAACTGCTCAACCGCGGTCGTTCGAAGCGTTGGCAGCGCGCGAACCAACATTTACGCGTCGCTTTCAGCCGGCATATCCGCACTTTGGGGGGAGCTCCACGGCGGCGCCAACCAGGCCGTCATCCAGATGCTGAGCGACATCCATGAAAAAGGAATCAAGGTCAAGGATGTGATCAAGCGGGCCAAGAGCAAAACAGACCCCTTCCGGCTGATGGGTTTCGGACACCGGGTATACAAGACCTATGACCCCCGCGCCAAGATCATGAAACACAACTGCCACGAGGTGCTCGACCGTCTGAATTACCAGGACCCCCTGCTCGACATCGCCCTGGAACTGGAACAGATCGCCACGAGCGACCCTTATTTTCTTGACCATTACCTGTATCCGAACGTCGATTTCTACAGCGGCATCATGCTCCGGGCAATGGGAATTCCCACCAGCATGTTCACGGTCATGTTCGCCATCGGCCGACTGCCGGGCTGGATCGCACAATGGCGTGAAAATACGCTTGATCCCGAGCAGCGCCTGACCCGCCCCCGTCAAGTCTATACCGGCCTCACCGAGCGGCCGTATATTCCCATAGACGAAAGAGGAAACGGGCCGGACTAAGCGCGGCGGGCGCATCGACCCTCCCGGTGCGCCGCTGTATTGTTGCCTGGGATCCCTGCGGCTTATATATTCCGCCCCTCAAAGGCTGCCGCTATTCATCCGTTTTTTTCTCAGGCGCACATATTCCACCATGGCCCACAGGGCGCGGGCGGCCCGGTTGGGGCTCGGCAGGACCGGCACGCCGGCATCATAGAGCCCCCTGACAAACCGGTTTTCCCCGGTGGCATAGGCAAAACCGACAAACGGTTTTTCACTTGCCAGAATGAAGCCGGCCATTTCCCGACTCCGCTCATCCATATAAGCCCTGACCGCTTCCACCGCATCATCCCCGGTAAACCCCATGGCTTCAACCGCCCGCCGCACGGACCCCGGGGGTTGAAGCATGTACATTATCACCGCATCCGTATTTTCATCCGCGACGAGCAGTCTTGGGATAGCGCTCGTGTAATCCCGTGGGTCCCGGGTAAACGTCAGGTCCACCGGGTTGTTCATGCTTGCGGTATGGGGCAGGTATTTGGCGAGTGCACTTCGGGTTTTGTCGGACAGGGGCGGCAGGGTCAGGCCTGCCCGGTCGCAGGCATCGGCGGCCACAGCGCCGGGGCCGCCGGAATGGGTCTGCACCAGCACCCGTTTACCCGCAGGCATGGGGAAAGTGCCCAGGCTCCAGCAGAAATCAAAGAGTTCTTCAATGGAGCTGGCCCGGACAATGCCGCCCTGCCGGAAGACCCCGTCATACACCCGGTCCGGCCCGGCCAAAGAGCCGGTATGGGAAAAACCCGCACGCCGGCCCGCATCGGTGCCGCCGGCATAATATGCGACGATGGGCTTGACCGGTGAAATGCGCCGCGCCGCATGTATAAAGGCGTCGCCGCGGCGAATGGATTCGATGTACAGGCCGATGACCCGCGTATGGGGGCACCGGGCCAGATATTCCATGCAATCGACGATATCGGTGTCCGCCTCGTTGCCCACGCTGAAACCCGTTGAAAATCCAAGCCCGAAAAGCGCCAGGTAATCGAACATCTGGGTGATGAAGCTGCCGCTCTGGGACGCCATGCCGATGAAACCGGGCTTTTGCCCGTAAGGCAGGAACGTGGCGTTGAAATGGTGGTGCGGGTTGACCGCACCGATGCAATTGGGGCCAAGAAAGCGGATGCCATGAATCGCGGCCGTCTCCTTCAGCTGCTGCTGCATGGCAACCCCGGTTTCACCGGATTCCCCGAACCCGCCGGAGACCACGATGGCATGACGGATGCCCTTTTTTCCGCAGGCGTCCATGGTTTCCACAACGATTCGGGTGGGCAGGACGATCACGGCCAGATCCGGCACTTCGGGCAGCGCTTCCACCGACGGGTAGGCCGTAAGCCCTAAAACAGATTTCTCTTTTGGGTGCACCGGGTAAATGGGCCCTTTGAAACCCAGCGCCTGGATGGATGACAGCACGCTGGTGCCCATGGACATGAAGTTGTTGGATGCGCCGAAAATGGCGATGCTGTCCGGGTTGGCGATTTTGAACAGATGAGAATCGATCATTTTTCACCCCCTTCCAGGACCACCAGCGCGTCCACGGCGGACAAGGTCCCGTCCGGCCCTATGATCACCGGGTTAACGTCGATTTCCGATATTTCCGGAAAATCGAGCCCGATTTTTCCCATAGCCGCAAGACAGCGGCAGACGGCGTCCATATCCGCTGCCGCCTCCCCCCGGAAGGGGCCGAAAATGTCTCTGGCACGCAGATCCAGGGCCATGTCGAGGGCTTCGGCCGCATCAATGGGCGCCACACGAAATGCGGTATCATTGATTATTTCCGCCATGACTCCCCCGATCCCAATCATGACGCAGGGGCTGAACCCCGCCTCCCGGTGCAGCCCCATCACAAGCTCCCGGCGCCCCGGCACCATTTCACTGACAACCACCCCTTCCATCCGGCGCCCGAGGCTCTTTTCCATGTGCGCGTATGCCCCGCGCACCCCTGCGGCGTCCGCCACGTTCAAAAACACCGCGCCTGCCTCGGTCTTGTGGAGCAGGTCCCGGCCATAGGCTTTTACAGCCACTGGAAACCCGATGGCTTCGGCCGCATTTACCGCATCTTCGGCGGATACGGCAAGCCCTTCCCGCATGGCTGGAAAACCGTAAGCGGCAAGCAGCTGCCTGGCTTCGTATTCGTTGAGCATGCGCCGGTCTTCGGCCAGCGCTTTTTCAATGACCGTCATGTGAATCCCTTTCAGTCAATAATTATTTTTT
>SKZX01000292.1 GCA_007127175.1 Desulfobacterales bacterium | reverse complement strand
GAAATAACCGACGCGCGCTATGCCGCGGACGGGAAGACCATCGCCCTGATACGGCCCGGAGACCGGGATGACGCTATTCAACAGGTCAAGGCGGAAGCAGGGGCTTTTATTTCCATTGACTACACCCACCCTTCAGCGGTCAATGACAATGCCGCCTTTTATTGTCGGCACGGCCTCCCCTTTGTCATGGGAACCACCGGCGGGGACCGGGAGGCGCTTGTGCAGACAGTGGCCTCATCAGCCACGTGTGCGGTCATCGCGCCCAACATGGCCAAGCAGATCGTGGGGCTGCAGGCAATGATGGCCTATGCGGCCGAGAATTTCCCCGGTCTTTTTTCCGGTTACCAGCTCGACGTTCTTGAAAGCCACCAGGCATCAAAAGCCGATACCAGCGGCACCGCCAAGGCCATGGTCGGCAGCTTCAAGCAGTTGGGCGTCGATTTCAAAGAATCCGATATCGTCATGGTCCGCAACCCCGACGAACAGAAAGCCATGGGCATCCCCGAAGCCCATATCAACGGGCACGGGTGGCATACCTACACCCTGAGAACCCCGGACGGCAACGCTGTTTTCAGGTTCGTGCACAACATCAACGGCCGCGACATCTATGCCCAGGGAACCTTTGACGCCGTGATGTTCCTGTGGGGAAAAATCGCCGGCGGGGCGACCGGCAACGTGTACTCCATGATCGACGTTTTAAAAGGTGAATAAGACCGAACCATGCAACGCTACCCCATTATTTGCGCATTGATCCTGGCTGCCGGCCTTTTCTTTGCCCTTTCCGGGCCGGCTTACGCAGACCGGGTCTACCCCGGCAGCGAATGGGAAGACCGGCCCGACCCCCTTGCCGGCACAGACGCCCGCCCCGGCGGGGAAATTGTGGTATTCGGCGGGCAATACCCCAAAAGCCTGAACTACTACCTGGACACCAACGTGCTGTCATCGGAAATCTTCAGCGTGATGTTTGAATCGCTTCTGGGCATCAATCCGGTCACGCTTGATTATGAGCCGAACATCGCCAGGAAATGGGCCATTTCAGAAGACAAGGCCACCTACACGTTCCATATTGACGAAAGCGCCCGGTGGAGCGACGGAACTCCGATTACGGCCAGAGACGTCCAGTGGACATACGATGTCATCATGGACCCCGGCAACATGACCGGCCCTCACAAAATCAACATGGAGCGCTTTCACCGCCCCGAAGTGATCGACGCACATACCATCCGCTTCACCGCCAGGGACGTGCACTGGAAAAACCTCCTGTCCCTGGGGGGGTTCTCCATCCTGCCCGAACATGCCTACGGACACCTGGATTTCAACACCATCGTCTTCGAGTTTCCCGTGGTTTCAGGCCCGTACCGGCCTGGCCGCATCGAGGAAGGATCATGGATACGATTTGAACGCCGGACGGACTGGTGGCAGCAGGACCGGCTGCGCCACCGGAACAAGTTCAATTTTGACACGGTGACCTTCCGGTTTTTCGCCGAGCGGGAAAACGCCTTTGAAGCGTTCAAAAGGGGGCGCATCGACCTGTTCCCGGTATACACCTCCCGGATCTGGATCAATGAAACCACCGGAAACGCATTTTTCCAGAACCACATTGTCAAGCAGCGCATTTTCAACCACCAGCCCATCGGCTTCCAGGGGTTTGCCATGAACATGCGGCGTTTTCCCTTTGATGACGAAAAGGTCCGGAAAGCCATGGCCCTGCTGCTGGACCGGGAAAAAATGAACCAGACGCTGATGTACAACCAGTATTTCCTCCACCGGTCATACTTTGAGGACCTGTATACCCCGGACAACCCGTGCCCCAACCCCCTTATTGAAAAAGACAGCCGCAAGGCCCGGCAGCTCCTTGCCGAGGCGGGATGGAAAGCCAACCCTGAAACCGGCTTCATGGAAAAAGACGGCCGGAAGTTCTCTTTCAAGTTTCTTACGCGCGATGCGGGGTCCAGCCGGTTTCTGGCCATCTATTCGGAAGACCTCAAAGATGCGGGCATTGAGATGGTCATTGACCAGAAGGATTGGGCATCATGGGCCAGGGATATGGATGAATTCAATTACGATATGACCTGGGCGGCATGGGGCGCAGGGGTTTTCAAGGACCCGGAAAGCATGTGGTCTTCCGCCGAGGCCGATCGTCAGGGCGGCTCCAATATCACCGGGTTCAAAAACCCGGAAATCGACCGGCTCATCGAGGAGCAGAAAACCATTTTCGACGTGGAAGCGCGAAACGACATATACCGGAAAATGGACCAGATCATCACCGGGGAATACCCCTACGTGCTGCTGTGGAACATCGACTACATCCGGCTGCTATACTGGAACAAGTTCGGCACGCCCGATACGGTGCTGTCCAAATATGGCAGGGAAAACAGTGCGCTGTGGTACTGGTGGTCGGACCCCGACGCCAAGGCCGCACTGTCGGATGCGGTTTCCATGAACCTGCCGCTTGTGCCACGGGATATGAATATCCATTTTGATGATCTGTTTACAGGCGCATCAGAATAGAACCCGTTTGGGAAATCCCAAAATGCATGGGCCTCAGCGTTCCCCTGCAGTTGCAAGGGCAATGCCCGGGGGAAATTGTCATTGAATAAAAACGCAAAGCAGGGGCTTCGACCCGGGAGACAGACTGGAAGTCTGTCCCCTGGGGGACATGAAAAACCGACCCCGACCCCGACCCCGAGAGGCTGAAAAACCTTCCGATGGATTTGCCCTTATAAAATTGATCAATTTCAACCGGGTGGTGCCGGGTGTTGCCCGCAG